>CAZEZD010000283.1:0-4432 GCA_964516115.1 uncultured Hyphomicrobiales bacterium | reverse complement strand
GCTTGGTGACCTGGATGCGCGGCTCGTGCAGCACCACGTGGCCGAGGCCGACGCCTTCGGCGAGACCCTCGCCGGGAAGATGCAGCGGCCGGCGCGCCGCGGGTTCCTGGCCGGGAGGGGCGAGCGCCGAGAGCTCGCCCGAGGCGATCATCTCGGCGAGCACCATCGAGGTCGTCTGCAGCGCCTCGACCTCGTCCTCCTCGTACCTGCGGTGCGCGCGGTTCTGCACGACGAGGACGCCGAGCGTGTTGCCGCCGCGCAGGATCGGGACGCCGAGGAAGGAGTGGAAAATCTCCTCTCCCGTCTCCGGCTTGAACGAGAACGAGGGATGTTCCTGGGCGTCCGACAGGTTCAGCGACTCGGCCGTCTGGGCGACCTTGCCGACGAGGCCCTCGCCGGCGCGCATGACCGTGTGATGGACCGCCTCACGGTTGAGGCCCTGCGTCGCATACAGCTCGAGCGTGCTGTCGACGCGCAGGACATAGACCGAGCACACCTCGGCCACCATGTTGGCCGCGATCAGCACGACGATCTTGTCGAGGCGTTCCTGCGCCGAGATCTGTTCCGCCATCACCTCGCGGAGGCGGCGGAGCAGAAGACGCGGTCCGCCGAATGCGGGACGCATCGGCATTGTCACGATCTGGGCGGTCTGCCCACTGTTGTGCATACGGAGCGGCGAGCCTTGCGCCGCCCGACCACCATTAAGGGGGGCGTTGCGGTTTGCAAAGCCGGTTGCGGGCAACCTTGAGCCGGCTGACCCATGGGAAGGCGCAGCGGTCCGGGAAGTCCTCTTGTGGCCTCAGCCGGCCTTGTCGAGCCCGTAGAGCGTGTGCAGCGTCCGTGCAGCAAGCTCGGTGTAGGCGGCGTCGATCAGCACGGAGAACTTGATCTCCGAGGTGGTGATGGCGCGGATGTTGATGCCCTTGTCAGCCAGCGCCCTGAAGGCCCTGGCGGCGACGCCCGCATGCGAGCGCATGCCGACGCCGATGCAGGACACCTTGACCACGTCCGAGGCGGTCTCGATCGCCTTGAAGCCGATGGCGTCCCTGGCATCCATCAGAACGTGGCGGGCGCGCTCAAGGTCGGCGCCGGGGCACGTGAACGTGATGTCCGTGGTGGCGCCGTCGGACGACACGTTCTGGACGATCATGTCGACGTTGATGTTGGCCTCGGCGAGCGGGCCGAAGATCGCCGCGGCGACGCCCGGCTTGTCGGCGACGGCGCGCACGCTCACCTGGGCCTCGTCCTTCGAGAAGGCGATGCCGGTCACGACCTGCTTTTCCACGATTTCCTCCTCGTCGCAGATGAGCGTGCCGCTCTGCGGGTTGTCCGGATCGTCGAAGGAGGATCGGACATAGGTGCGCACGCCATGAATCATCGAAAGTTCGACGGAGCGGACCTGCAGGACCTTGGAGCCCAGCGAGGCCATCTCCAGCATCTCCTCGAAGCCGACCTTGTCGAGGCGGCGGGCCTTCGGAACGATGCGCGGATCGGTGGTGTAGACGCCGTCGACGTCGGTATAGATGTCGCAGCGCTCCGCCCCGATGGCGGCCGCGACCGCCACAGCCGAGGTATCGGAACCGCCGCGGCCGAGGGTCGCGATGCGGTTCGTCTGGCGGGACACGCCCTGGAAGCCGGAGATGACCGCGACCTCGCCGGCCGCGAAGGCGGCGTCGAGATTGGCCGAGGGGATGTCCACGATGCGCGCGACCGAGTAGGCCTCGTCGGTGATGATGGGGATCTGCCAGCCCTGCCAGGAGCGCGCCTTGATGCCCATGGCGCTCAGCACGATGGCGAGGAGGCCGGAGGTCACCTGTTCGCCGGAAGCGACGACGGCATCATATTCGGCAAGGTCGTAGAGCGGCGCCGCGTCCTTGCACCAGGCGACGAGTTCGTTCGTCTTGCCCGACATGGCGGAGACGACCACGGCCACATGATAGCCGGCCTCGACCTCGCGTTTGACGTGACGCGCGACGTTCTTGATCCGGTCGACGTTGGCGACGGAGGTTCCGCCGAACTTCATCACGAGGCGAGGCATGGCTTGAGGCAATCCGGCGCGACAGGCGCCATTGGGTCAAAAAGGCGCGTATGCATAACGGCCGATCGGATGTAAGGCAACGCGCAGTCCATCAGCATTTCGAATGCCAGGGATCGGCAGCCATGAGCCCGACCAGTCCAACCGCCGCGACGACCCTCGACCCCGGCGAAGTCGAGAAATTCTCCCGTCTCGCTGCCGAATGGTGGAACCCGACGGGCAAGATGAGCGTGCTGCACAAGTTCAATCCGGTGCGGCTGTTCTATATCCGCGAGGCTGCCTGCGACCGGTTCGGGCGCGACCGGACGGCGCTCGATGCGCTGACGGGGCTGAAGGTGCTCGATATCGGCTGCGGCGGCGGGCTGCTCTGCGAACCGCTCGCCCGCATGGGCGCCATCGTCACCGGCATCGACCCGGCCCAGACCAATGTCGAGACCGCGAGGCTGCATGCGGCGGAATCCGGCCTCGCGGTCGACTACCGCTGCACGACGGCGGAGGATCTCGCCGCCGCCGGAGAGCGCTTCGACATCGTCCTCGCCATGGAGGTGGTGGAGCACGTCGCCGATGTCGCACTCTTCGTCGACGCCTGCGCGGCGCTGGTGAAGCCCGGCGGGCTCCTGTTCATGGCCACGATCAACCGCACGCTGAAGAGCTACGCCCTGGCCATCGTCGGCGCGGAATATGTGCTGCGGTGGCTGCCGCGCGGCACCCATGAATGGGACAAGTTCGTCACGCCGGAGGAGCTGGCGGCGGCCATGACCGCTCCGGGGCTGACCGTGACGGACCGCCGCGGCGTGCGCTACGACGTGCTGCGCGACCGCTGGACGGAGACGGGCGATCTCTCCGTCAACTACATGATGACCGCCGCCCGGCCCGCCTGAGCCGCGGCGTCTTTGACACTGGACGGACGCCCAGCGGGTGATAACGTAGACAGATGCGCCGTGCGGCCGTCCTCATCACCGCCATGGTCACCGCCGCCCTCGAGGCGGCGGCGCAGCCCGCCGACGCGCCGCGTCGCATCCCCTTCACCCCAGGACCTCCGGTCAACCTTCCGCCCTGCACCTGCCGGGCCGAGGGGCGCAGCTGGCTGGTCGGCGACAGCATCTGCCTGAAGACTCCCAATGGCGAGCGACTAGCCATCTGCACAACCGACGAGAATGTGACGACGTGGCGTATATCACCAGTCCCGTGCGCCACCTCTTCTTTGCCGCTTTCGAGATCAGCACGCTTGACGCAACGAAACCCGCGCTGATTGTACGAAAGGGGGCTGTGCAGCCCAGAAATTCCGAGTTACGCTTTTCTTGGCTCTCGGATCCGGGCGGCACGGATCTGGCGGCGGTCCGGCCTCGTCTTGGGTCCGGGGCATCGCGGATATTCCTGGTCCGGAGCCCGAGGCAGGTTCGCAATCGTGCGGAACCGGCAGTGCATTCGGAAAGGCTGACCGGCATGTCGATGACGGGGACCGTCAAGTTCTTCAACACGGAAAAAGGCTACGGCTTCATCAAACCCGACGATGGTGGCAAGGACATTTTCGTCCATATCTCGGCTGTCCAGCGTTCGGGACTGGCAAGTCTGGCGGAGGGGCAGAAACTGTCGTTCGAACTGGAGCCCGACAAGCGCGGCAAAGGTCCGAAGGCGGTCAATCTCGCAGTTCGCGGCTGAGCAGCCACAGCCGACGACATTCGGCACGCGGTTCCCGCGTGAACAGTGAATCATGGCTGCTTCGCTGAGCGCCCTCCCCCTGGTGTGATGCCCTGCGGCGAGGTGCCGATTTCATCTGCGCCCGAGATGAGCTAGATCGTGCTCATGAGACAGGATCAGATGTCACCCGATCGCACCGCCCTCCTCATTGCCGGCGGCGGCCTTGCCGGCCTGTCCCTGGCGGTTGCGGTCAAGACCGCACTCGGCTCCGCCTTTTCCGTCACCATCGCCGACCCGGCCCTTGCGGCGCCGCCCGCCGACCAGGGCCGCGCCTCCGCCTTCGCTGCCGCCGCGCGCCGCATGTTCGAGACGGTGGGCGTCTGGGACGAGATCGCGCCGGAGGCGCAGCCGATCCTCGACATGATCGTGACCGACAGCCGGACGCTCGACGTCGTCAGGCCGGTCTTTCTCACGTTCGCCGGCGAGGTCTCACCCGGCGAACCCTTCGCCCACATGGCGCCGAACGCCACCGTCACCCGCGCGTTGTGGAACCGGGCGCGGGCCCTGGGCGTGGAGATGAGGCCGACCTCCGTGAGCGCCTTCGAGGCTGGCCCGGCCTCGACGCGCGTCACGCTGGACGACGGCACAGCCATGACGGCCGGACTGCTGGTCGCCTGCGACGGGGGCAAGTCCCGTCTGCGCGAGTTGGCCGGCATCCGCACCGTCGGCTGGGACTATGGCCAGTCCGGCGTCGTC
>CAZEZD010000282.1:0-4433 GCA_964516115.1 uncultured Hyphomicrobiales bacterium | reverse complement strand
CGTTGTTCTGGCCGTGGATGCGCAGCGAGCGGATCACGTCGGCGAGGCCGTCGTCATCGGTGAAGACCGCGCCGCCGTCGCCATAGCAGCCGAGGGGCTTGGCCGGGAAGAAGGAGGTGGCGGTCGCCATGCCGATGGTGCCGATCTTCCGCCCCTTGTAGCTGCCGCCGAAGGACTGGGCGGCATCGTCGAGCAGCCAGAGACCGTTCTCGGCGCAGAAGGGCTCGATGGCGTCGTATTCGGCCGCCTGGCCGAAGAGGTCGACGGCGATGACGCCGACGGGATTGAGGCCGGCGGCCTTGGCCGTGGCGAGGCCCTGCACCAGCGAAGCGCGGTCGATGTTGAAGGTGTCGGCATGGACGTCGACGAAGACGGGGCTTGCGCCGAGCCAGGCGACGACCTCGGCGGTGGCGGCGAAGGTGAAGGACGGGCAGAGGACCGCATCGCCCGGCTTCACGCCCTTCGCCATCAGGATGAGGGCGAGGGCATCGGTGCCGGAGGAGCAGGAGAGGGCGTGCCTGGCGCCACAGAACTCCGACAGCGCCTTCTCCAGAGCGAAGACCTCCGGCCCCATGATATAGGCGCCGTGATTCACGACCTTCATGATGGCCTCGTCCACCGCCCCGCCGAGGCGCCGACGCTGGGCGCCGAGGTCGATGAAGGGGATCGGGGCGAGGGGAACTGCCTGGGTCACGTCTGTTAACTCTCGGATCGGGCGGCAAGGGCCGGGGCGGCGCGAATCACGCGGGTGAACCGGCCGGCAATGTCGGGCACAGCCATAGGCATCCCGGCGGCGGGACCGAAATCACTTTGTCTTCCAAACCATGACGATGTGGAGGTGAACGGGGCGCGACGTCAACGCTGGCCTGGCGCGCGGAGGCGCTCCCGGGCCTCGTCCGCAAGAGGGTGCCCGGGGTGGCGCTCGATGAAGAGGCGCAGTGCTTCCGCCGTCGTGGCGGCCTGAAATTCCTGTCGGATGGCGATGTCGCCATCGCGCGCACGTGGCGGATCGGTGCGGTCGGGGGCCTGCGGACGATCGGTCATGACAACTCCAGTCTGTGCAGGAAGGGCGCCACAAACTCCGAGCAAAGCCAGCAACATGGCCATTGTCGACAGGCAGAAGCGCCGGGCCGACGGCCGGCGCGCAGCACAGGCGACAGGCGCAACGATCTTCCTCATGCGCTTCAGCGTGCCCGGCGCGCAAGGCCGGATTGTGTCATCGGCGTCCATAGGGCGCGCGGACACCGTGAAGTCTTAATGAATATCGTTAATGGCATCTTCACCCGCATCGCATCCAATCCCGTCACGCATTTTCCCACACCACCTCGCGCAGGAGGTCGAACATGTGCTTCGTCTGCTCGGCAATGTCCCAGAAGTTCTGGGAATCCGGTTTCACGCATGGTGGCCTGACGAACTCCGTCGGCCAGGGCGGTGACTTCCAGACCGGCGGGCCATCGGGGAATGTCGGCGCGGCCTTCCTGACGGGCGGACTGTCCAATCCGGGGACGAACGACGCGGTGGCAGGAGCCGATTTCTCCACCGGCGGCCTGGCGCAGGCCGGGTCCGGTGGTCCCACGCCGCAGGAAGCGACCGCGACGACGCAGGGCTCCACCGGGGTGCAGAATGTCGATGCGCTCCTCAGCGGGCTGAAGTGGGCCGGCTCGGCGCTCACCTTCATGTTCCCGAACACGACGACCTATTTCGGCCCCGGCTACTACGACCAGAACGCCCTGCAGGGCTTCGCCGTGGCGACGGCGGCGCAGCAGACTTCGGCCAAGGCAGCCTTCGCAGCCATCGCCGGCTTCACCAACATGAACTTCTCCGAGGTGCAGGCCTCGACGATCACCGGGCCGTATGCGCCGCAGGTCGACATCACGATCGCCCGGTCGAGCTATCCCGGTACCGCCTATGCCTATTACCCCTATTCGGACCAGGTTGGCGGCGACGTGTGGATGGGCACCAACGGAGGCAACAGCAACCCGGTCAAGGGAAACTACGGCTGGCACACCATGTGGCACGAACTCGGCCATGCCCTGGGTCTCAAGCATGGTCACGACAGCACGAGTGGCGTGACCAATCAGGCGCTGACGTCGGACCGCGACGGTATGGAATTCTCGGTGATGACCTACCGGTCCTATATCGGTTCCTCGACGTCGGGCGGATACGGCAACGAGACCTGGGGCTATGCGCAGTCGTTCATGATGTACGACATCGCCGCGCTGCAGACGATGTACGGCGCCGATTTCACCACCAATTCCGGCAACACGACCTATACGTTCTCGCCGACCACCGGCGAGATGTTCATCAACGGCGTGGGGCAGGGCGCACCCGGCGGCAACCGCGTCTTCCTGACGATCTGGGACGGCGGCGGCGTCGATACCTACGACTTCTCGAACTACACGACCAACCAGACCATCGACCTGACGCCGGGCTCCTGGTCGCTGATGTCGGCGGCACAGCGGGCGAACCTTGGCGACGGCAACTATGCGCGCGCCAATGTCTACAACGCGCTGCAATACGGCAGCGACACGCGCTCGCTGATCGAGAACGCCATCGGCGGGTCGGGCAACGACACCATCACGGGAAACGCCGCGAACAACGTGCTCTCCGGCGGTGCGGGCAACGACATCCTGATCGGGGGAGGGGGCGCCGACACGCTCGACGGCGGTCCAGGCGACGACACGTTCTACTTCGATCTGTCCGACACGCTGATCGGCGGGACAGGAAACGATACGGCTATCTTGGTGAGTGGCATCGGACGCGGATTCGACGCCGTCGGCGCCTCCATCGAGACGCTGCGCTGGACGGATGCCGGAAACACAATCACGGCCGTGATTGCCGCAGGTGGCTATCAGGAGACAGCGACGGATACTGCCGCAACGCAGGCTTGGGCCTCGTATTCCAGCGCGTTCACTGCGAACTGGATCATCAAGCAATCCGACCATCTGATGGATGATGGTACGAGGCGTGTCTCAACCTACGATTACGCCAGTGCAAATGCATGGCATTCGTACACGGACATTCTGGATAGTCTCGGGCGCATCGATCTCCAGAATGGAACCTGGGATACGGGCGCGACATGGATCGTTGATTTCGATGAGACCAACTCGACCGCTCTCGCCTATTATCGCAACGAGTACGATACGTTGGGTCGTTCCGATTTCCAGACGGGCCTGCGGGATGACGGCACGACGTGGTTGCTGGACTACGATCAGGCCTCGACGAGTGATCTGGACTATTTTCGTATCGAGTATGATTCCCTCGGCCGCTACGATTTCCAGATCGGCCGGCGTGACGACGGCACCACGTGGTTCTACGATGTCGATCAGGCCGATGCGGGGCCGCTGGCCCATTATCGGATCGAGTACGACGCTCTCGGACGCATTTCCTATTCGTACGGTGCGCGTGACGACGGCACCCTCTACAGGGAAGTGTATGATCCGGAAGACATGGCACACTACGTCCAGTATCGCCTCGAATACGACACGCTAGGACGGGTAGACTACAACTACGGCTCACGTGACGATGGCACGAGCTGGTGGCTCGAATATGATCAGGCAGACGCCTACAGCTATACAAGCTACCAGATTGAATACGACAGCACTGGTTTGGCTGACTTCCAGACCGGCATCTTTGATGACGGTCGGACCTGGTACCGAGACTACGATCAACTCAACCAGTACAATTGGTCGGAGCGCTACGTGATATATAGTTCGACCGGGACGGTCCTTTCGGAGACGTACATTTGACGGCGCTGAGCGCCACCTCCCCCAGCAGTTGCATAGCCGCGCGGGGAACACCATCGGAACTGCCTGCCCCGCAGTGAGAATCGGCTATATGGGCTTCGGAATTGGCCCATGGAACCGACGCATTCGTCTGCGATGCCATTGTGGTGTTGGCACCGCGCCATTTTCTTTTTGGAACTGTCGGGCGCATCGTCCTGATCTGCCCGTGCCTGTGAATGGTGGGCGCGAGCCTGGAGGCTCTGTTGAGTAAGAAAATTGCGCTGGTTACGGGCATCACGGGTCAGGACGGCGCCTATCTCGCCGAACTCCTGCTGGCGAAGGGCTATGCGGTTCATGGCCTGCGCCGCCGCACGTCGCTGTTCAATACCGGCCGCATCGATCACCTGTATCACGACCCGCACGAGAAGGGGGTCGACCTGACGTTGCACCACGGCGATCTCACCGACTCGTCGAGCCTGGCGCGGGTGATCCAACAGGTGCAGCCCGACGAGATCTACAATCTCGCGGCCCAGAGCCACGTAGCTGTGTCGTTCGAGGAGCCTGAATATACGGCCAACGCCGATGCGCTGGGGGCCTTGCGCATTCTCGAGGCCATCCGAATTCTCGGGCTGACGAAGAAGACGCGCTACTATCAGGCCTCCACTTCTGAGCTGTACGGACTGGTGCAGGAGACCCCGCAGAGGGAGA
>CAZEZD010000281.1:0-4433 GCA_964516115.1 uncultured Hyphomicrobiales bacterium | reverse complement strand
CGCCATAGCGCTGGGTGACCTGGAAGCCGAGCACGTCGCGGTAGAAGGCGAGCGACCGGTCGAGATCGGCGACCTTGAGGTGGACGTGGCCGATGCGCGTGCCGGGATGGATCGGGGCCGGCGTGGTCTCGGCGGGGACGAGCGGCGCGGCTGCTGCATGGATGGCGGACATCGGGGGCTCCTTCGATCTCAAGGGGGCGGTCTCTCCGCCGTCCCCCGCAAGATGTGCCCGGCTGGCCCGCCGCGCGAGGGCGGCAAGCCGATTCTTGCAGCGGTGCAAGACTGGCTTGCGGGTCAGCGGATGCGCGTCGCCAGGATCTTGTCGATGCGCCGGCCGTCGAGGTCGATCACTTCGAAGCGCCAGCCGGCCTTGTCGAAGCTCTCGCCGACCGCCGGCAGGCGCTGCATCTCGTGCAGGACGAAGCCGGCCACCGTCTGGAAGTCGGCGTCGCGGTCCACCGGCACGCCGAGCTGGGCGGCGAACTCGTCGGCGGCCATCCAGCCGCCGATGAGCAGCGAGCCGTCGGCGCGGGTGACAATGGCCGGCTCCTCGTCGGGCTCGTCGGGCAGGGCGCCGACGATGGCTTCCAGCACGTCGTTGGCGGTGATGATGCCTTCGAAATGGCCGTATTCGTCGAAGACGAGGGTCATGTGGGCGCTGGAGGCTCTCAACGCCCGGAGCACGTCGAGGGCCGGCGTGCGGTCGAGGACGATCGGGGCGTCGTGGACGAGGCTGGCGATGTCGGGCCGCGAGCGAGCGCCCAGCGCCTCGATCAGGTCCTTGGTCAGTGCGACGCCGACGATCGAATCGGCATCGCCGTCCTGCACGGGCAGGCGCGAGCGGCGCGTCGCGCGCACGCGCTGGCGGAGGGTGTCGAGCGGCTCAGCGAGATTGATCACCTCCACCTCGCGACGGGGCGTCATCAGCGCATTGGCGGTGCGGTCGGCGAGGCGCATGACGCCGGCGATCATCGCCCCCTCGTCGCGCGCGAGAACGCCGGCCGTCTCGGCCTCGGCGATGATGGTCTTCACCTCTTCCTCGGTGACCCTGTCGTCGCCATCGGCCCTCTGGCCGAGCAGCGTGAGGACGAGCTTGCCGGAGCCGTCCAGCAGCCAGACGAGCGGCGCGGCGATCCGCGACAGCATCGCCATCGCGGGGGCGACCATGGCCGCGATGCGCTCGGGGTTGCGCAGGGCGATCTGCTTCGGGACCAGTTCGCCGATGATCAGCGACAGATAGGTGATGAGGACGACGACCGAGCCGACGCCGAGCCATTCGGCCGCAAAGGGCGACAGGCCGAGGCCCTGCAGTCCATTGGAGACGCGCACGCCGAGGGTCGCGCCGGAGAAGGCGCCGGAGAACACGCCCACCAGCGTGATGCCGATCTGCACGGTGGACAGGAACCGGCCGGGATGGTCCGCGAGCTGCAGGGCTATCCCAGCGCCCCTGCTGCCCTGGTCGCTCAGCACCCTGAGCCGGGCGGGCCGCGACGAGACGACCGCCAGTTCCGACATGGCCAGAACGCCGTTGACGACGGTCAGGACCAGGATGATCGCGATCTCAAGGTACAACGACACCTCACGCCATACGGCAACCGCGCTCAACATCGGCCCGCTTCGCGCGACTGCATACAGGAAAGGGCAGGGCGAAGACCATGGCTCTGGTACAGGGCGCGCATCGGGGCTGCGACCGGAGCGTCGCTTGACAGGACCGGGTGGCGCGGGGACAAGGCGCGACCAGCCCTGACGTCACGCGGAAATCGCCATGTCCCACGCCCATTTGCAGTCCGTCATCGAGACCGCCTTCGACAACCGCGCCGATGTCAACGCCGCCACCAAAGGCGAGGTGCGCGACGCCGTCGAGACCGCGCTGAACCTGCTCGATTCGGGCACGCTGCGCGTCGCCTCGAAGGAGACCGGCGACTGGGTGGTGCACCAGTGGCTGAAGAAGGCGGTGCTGCTGTCCTTCCGCCTCAACGACATGACGACGATCTCCGGCGGCCCCGGCGGATCGTCCTGGTGGGACAAAGTGCCCTCGAAGTTCGATGGCTGGGGCGCGGCCGAGTTCGGCAAGGCCGGTTTCCGCGCCGTGCCGAACTGCGTCGTGCGGCGCTCGGCCTTCATCGCGAAGAACGTCGTGCTGATGCCCTCCTTCGTGAACCTCGGCGCCTATGTCGACGAGGGCACGATGGTCGACACCTGGGCGACGGTCGGCTCCTGCGCGCAGATCGGCAAGAACGTCCACCTGTCCGGCGGCGTCGGTATCGGCGGCGTGCTGGAGCCCCTCCAGGCCAACCCCACCATCATCGAAGACAACTGCTTCATCGGCGCCCGTTCCGAGGTGGTCGAGGGCGTCGTCGTCGGCGAGGGCTCGGTGATCTCGATGGGCGTGTTCCTGTCCTCCTCCACCAAGATCGTCGACCGCCAGACCGGCGAGATCCATGTCGGCCGTGTGCCGCCCTATTCGGTGGTGGTCTCCGGTTCGCTGCCGGGCAAGGCGCTGCCGGGCGAGAACTGGGGTCCGTCGACCTATTGCGCCGTCATCATGAAGACGGTGGACGAGAAGACCCGCTCGAAGACCGGCATCAACGAGCTGCTGCGCGACTGACGGCAACCGAAGGCTCCCGCCATGGCCAGGATCGACTGGACCGACCGGCAGATCTGGCTGGAGCCCGCAGCCTGGTCCTATCTGTTCCTCGACTTCGAGGGGCGCATCCCGCGGCTGCCCTTCTGGGTGGCCGCCGTGGTGCTCAACATCTTCGCCTTCATCGGCGACCGCCTCGCCATGGATTTCGGCGGGCATCCCGCGGCGGCGGTGGTGGGGCTCGTCTTCCTCTATCCCTCGCTGGCGCTCTCCATCAAGCGGGCGCACGACCGCGGCCATTCCGACCTCTACCTTTTGTTCCTGTTCCTGCCGGCCTTCCTGGTCAGCCTGCTGCAGGTGATGGGACACGTGAACGCGCAGAGCCCGCTGGCACCTCTCCTGATGGTCCTCGGCATCTGGGTGCTGGTCGCCCTGATCGTCCTCGTCATCGATCTCGGCGTCATGCGCGGCGAAGAAGGCCCCAATCATTACGGGCCCGACCCCCTCGCATGACACCACGCTGAAACCTTGCACGTTGACGTTGCGCCCTTCGCCCGCCAGTCTCGGAACGGGCGCCCCATCAACAGAGACAAGACCCATGGATTTGCAGAAGCTCTTTCTGAACGGTGACGGCCGCATCGCACGCCAGGAATTCTGGATCGGCATCGTCATCCTGATCGTTGCCAACATCGTTCTCGGCTTCGTCGCCGGCCTCATAGGCTGGGCGGTCGCCGGCATCTGGGGGGCGGCCATCCTCGCCGGCCTCGTCGGCCTCGCCATGACGCTGCCGGCCTACTTCCTCATGGTGAAGCGGTCGAATGACCGCGACTATCCGCAGACCTTTGTGCAGGCGCTGATGGCGCTCAACATCGCCTTCCAGATCAAGAACATGATCATGCCGATCGAGGTCGGCGGCCCGAGCTTCATCTCGCTCATCTTCTCGCTGGCGATTGCGGTGGCCGGCCTGTGGGCGCTGGTCGACCTCGGCTTCTTCCAGGGAACCCGCGGCCCGAACCGCTACGGCCCCGACCCGCTCGAAACTGCCCAGGCGTAAGACCGACGCCGACATGAGTGCAGATCCGGTCGCGCTGACGCGCGCACTCGTCCGGTGCCCGTCGGTGACCCCCGAGGAGGGCGGCGCTCTCGCCGCCCTCGAGGCCGTGCTGAAGCCGGCGGGGTTCACCGTCGCGCGCATGACCTTCTCCGAGCCCGGCACGCCGGACGTGGAGAACCTCTACGCCCGGATCGGCACCGGCGCCCCCTATCTCCTGTTCGCCGGGCACACCGACGTGGTGCCGCCCGGCGATGCCGGCCAGTGGCGGCATGGCCCCTTCGCCGGCGAGGTGGACAACGGCGAGCTCCACGGCCGTGGCGCGGTGGACATGAAGGGCGGGATCGCCTGCTTCCTCGCCGCCGCCCTCGACCATCTCGCCGCGCATGGCGGCCAGCCCAGGGGCTCCATCGGCTTCCTCATCACCGGCGACGAGGAAGGCCCCTCGGTGAACGGCACGGTGAAGGTGCTGGAATGGGCCCATGCGCGCGGCGAGCGCTTCGACCACTGCATCGTCGGCGAGCCGAGCAATCCGCAGGCCCTCGGCGACATGATCAAGATCGGCCGGCGCGGGTCGCTGTCCGCCGTCATCACGGTGGAGGGCCGGCAAGGGCACGTCGCCTATCCGCAGCGCGCCGCCAATCCGATTCCTGTCCTGATCGACATCCTGAGCCGGCTGACGGCAAAGCCGCTCGATGCCGGCAATGCGCATTTCCAGCCGTCGAACCTGGAGATCACCTCGGTCGATGTCGGCAATGCCGCGACCAACGTCATCCCGCAGAAGGCGGTGGCGCGCCT
>CAZEZD010000280.1:0-4440 GCA_964516115.1 uncultured Hyphomicrobiales bacterium | reverse complement strand
AGCGCCGGCCCGAGCGGCTGCAGCTCCGGCCGCGTGGCCTTCGACTTCGGGGCGCGGGATTGGGGCGCGCGGGCCGGCTTCGCGCCGGACGTCTTGGGGGCGGGTGATTTCGGCGCTTTGGGCATGGCGGCAATATGGGCGCGCCGGCATCGATGGGGAAGGGTTCTGCTGCCGCTCTGCTGACAGGGGCTGGCGGCAGGTCGACTATCTCGAAGGCATCGATTGAATAATGCCTCGAAACATCTCCAGCGCCTCACGGGCGCTTTCGCCTTCTCGTTGACGCTGCGCTGCTTCGGCCTGTGCCTGCTGCATCGCCAATGATGCGCCACTATGACCAAGTTGAGCTGCCCGTCCCAGCAACTGCCACTTGGTTTCTGACGCTGATTGCGGCTGGGCGAAGTTTCGTTCTATCAACTCCGCCAAGCTGACCATGCTGTCGGCATCATTCAGTCGCACCCCACGACGGAAGAGTCGAGCGGCTTCAACATAGTTGCGATTGAGCCGAACCTCCAACGAGCCAAGATTGTCGAAGGCGGCAGGGTAGCCCGCATCTGTCAGCCGACGGAACGCAACCATGGCGTCCCGCGGCGCATTGATCTGTTGCGCCCGGGCAAGCTGGTACTGGAAACGAAGCTCTGCGGGATAGGTCTGGACAGCTATTCGACACGCCGCGATAGCGGCAGCGGTGTTCGCAGCGAGAGTGCCATAGGGAACGCCGGGAACGCTGGATGGTCTGCGTTGGTCGGTCGGATTGGCGGCAAGCAAGTCGCAGTCGATGCCCGCCCGCTCGCGGCGCTCCGCTTCGGCGCGGGCCTGAGCCTCCTGTTGCTGACGCTCGCGCTCAACGCGTTCGGTCCGCTCTCGCTCCTGCTGCTGAAGCTGCAGCGCAGCCTGCCGGTCTCGCTCAGCGCGCTCATTCTTCTCCTGTTCCTCACGTGCGCGCTGTTGTTGGATAGCAAACTGTCGGGCTTGTTCCTCGCGCTGGCGCTGCTGCTCCAACTCCGTCCGTCGGCGACGCTTCTCTTCAAGGTCTTTCCGCCACTGGGTCACCACGTCTGCCGTGACCGGCGTTAGTTTGGTGCCCGTCTGGCTATGAAAGCCGTCTGAATCGAAGAACTGATACTCGCCTGTATCACCCTTCCAGTACCAGAGGCGCGGTGCACCCGTAAGCGCATCGAAGAAGCCGAATTTTTCAGGATCGTCGACGCGCTGCGGCACCCGTCGCTCGCGGACCGCCCGCATCTCATCGACTTGTCTGTGCCACTGACCGACTACCTCCCGATTGACAGGCTGCAACTCTTCGCCAGTGCGGGGGTGATACCCCATAAGATCAAACAACTCGATCTGGCCAGACTGTGATCGAGCAAACCAGATGACGGGCGAACCCGTGCGCGGATCGAAGAAGGTGGGTTGACCGGCGACGACGGCGGTCGGGCGGCGGCCGCCCTCATATTCGCGGATCCGTTCTGCGATATCCGGCGTGATAGGCCTGCACTCCAACCCACTGACAGGATCGAACCCAACCCTCTCCCGATAGAGAATCGCGGTTCGCGTCATGACGTAACACTTGGCGGCTTGCCCGGATGGATCGAACGGCTGGTCACGCGTGATGCGCCACAGGACCATGGAGTGTCCGACCAAGGCGACCGCCAGCACAGCCCAAGCGGCATAACGCCGTCTCCGCGAGAACGAAAAGACAAAGCGCGCCACTATTGCCAGGAAGGCAAAGGCGACGATCGTCAGCGCGGTCGCCAGATGCCTGTTCATGTCGTAAGTCTGGGCAATCTGGTCGATATAGCCCGATGAAAGCCGGTAGATGACGACCTTGTCGACAATCCAGAAAGCGATGAAAGCCAATACCAAGAAGGCTGCCACCTGCAGGGCCATCTTCGGATAGCCGCTGAATTGCGGCGGAGAAAACTGCGGCGACCTGTGAGGCTGGGCAGCGTCGGGCGGTGCGCTCGGTCCTCCAGAGCCAGGAGCGGACTGTTGCGGGTCGGCGGTTTCCCGGGTTTGGCCGTCCGCCTCTGACGACGTCGCTTGGTCGGCTGAGCCTTGAGTGTCCTTCGGTGGCAATTCCGCTGGTTGCTCGATCTGGCGGCGGGACGCACTCCGCTTGGCTTTCTTGTTCTCCTTTGGGGATTCTTCGGACATAGATCGACTACCACCTTGCCTATGCGGCCACTCAACCAACTATAAAACGCAGGCCTCGTCGCATTGCAAGACGAGCGAAATACTCTTCAAAGTTGATGATTCGGATATGCCGGAGGTGCACCCGCGCTTCGACCACTGGATTGCGTGGCTGGAACGTGCCAGCCAAGGACAGGCTACATGGCCGATCCGGTCGGCCGCTGGCGTTCCAGAGGCGGCCTGATTGGCGGCGTTGCGCAGCAGCGCCGGCTTCCCTTCCGCAACGCGCAGGATAGTGTGCACCATCGCGACGGGGGAAACCGCATGGCGTCGGACACGAGCGCAATCCTGCAGGCGGCTGCGGAGTGCTTCACCGAGCAGGGCTATCACGCCAGCAGCATCGACGACGTGGCGCGGCGGCTGAAGGCGACGAAGGGGCGGATCTACTACCACTACGCCTCGAAGATCGACCTGTTCTTCGACGTTCACCGCGAGGGCATGCGGCGGCTCTTCGCCGCCGTCGAGCCCGCCATGGAGACGCCCGGCGACGGGCTGGCGGCGCTCTCCGCCATGCTGCGCGCGCACGCGCTGGCGATGATGGACAATCTCGTCTTCGAGACCGTGGTGGCGCAGGGCGTGCAGATCCACCGCTTCGGCGCGACGACGCCGGCGCAGCGCGAGGTGCTGGACGAGTTGATCGCCAGCCGCCACCGCTTCGAGGGCCTGTTCAAGACGGCGATGGCGCGCGGGGTGGCGGACGGCTCGCTCGGCCCCCTCGACGTGTCGGTGGCGGTGAAGTGCATGCTCGGCGCGCTGCAGTGGACCGTCATCTGGTACCGACCGGAGGCCGACCGCGGCCCCGGCGGACGGGTGGCACTGGCGGGCGAGATGGCGCGCACCCTGCTCGAGGGCCTGCGCGCGCGCTGAGCGAAAGCCGCTTGCGCGACAGAAATGATACTCAGTAGTATGTGACTGGCGATGAGGCTGGCGGAAGCCGGCGCGACGAGGAGAATCGGCGGGGATGCGGGTGCTGGTGACGGGCGCAGGCGGGTTTCTCGGGCGGCGGCTCGTGGGCGCGCTGCTGCGGCAGGGGTCGCTGCCGGTCGACGGCGAGGCGCGGCCGATCGGTGAACTGGTGCTGGCCGATCGCGGCGCGATGCCGTCCGCCAGCCATGCGACCATCCGGGTGCGGACGGAGACGGGAGACCTCGCCGATCCCGACTTCTGCGCTCGGCTCGCCGCGGAGAGGTTCGACGCGATCTTCCACCTCGCGGCCCTGCTGACGCTGGACGCGGAGCGCGATCCCGCCGCGGCCCATGCCACCCACATCGCGCCGGTGCGCCGGCTCGCCGCGGGGCCGGGCCGGCCGCGCCTCGTCTTCGCCAGTTCCATCGCGGTGTTCGGGGGCGCGCTGCCGGACGCGGTGACGGAGGCGGTCCCGCCCTGCCCGCAGACGACCTACGGCACGCACAAGGCGATGATCGAGTTCCTGCTGGCCGATGCGAGCCGGCACGGCGCGGTGGATGCGCGGACCCTGCGGCTGCCGATCGTGCTCGTGCGCCCGACCGCATCGACGCCCACCATCTCCGACGCCGTCGCCGCCCTCGTGCGCGAGCCCCTGGCCGGGCGCGAGACGACCTGCCCCCTGCTGCCGGAGACGCTGCTGCCGGTGATCTCGGCCGGCGCAGTCGTGCGGTCCCTGCTCGCCCTGCACGACGTTCCCGAAGCCGCCCTGCCGCCAGGGCGGGCGGTGAACCTGCCGGCGCTCGGCGTCACGCCGGCCGAGATGGTTGCGGCCGTCGGTCGGCGGGCGGGAGCGGCGGCGGCCGCCCGGGTGCGTTTCGCCCCGGACCCGGCGATCCAGGCCGTCGTCGATGGCTGGCCGAAGCGTTTCCTCTCATTGCATGCCGCCCGGCTCGGCCTTGAACCCGATGCCGACTTCGACGCCATCGTCGCCGACCATATCGACCATTCCGCGGAGGACCGCGATGCGCGCGCCTGAGTCTGCACCCGCCGACATCTGCATCATCGGCGCGGGATCGTCGGGCATGACGGTCGCCAAGGCGCTGAAGGCGCGGGGCCTTGCCTATGACTGCTTCGAGAAGGGCTCCGACATCGGCGGGATGTGGCGCTACCAGAACGACAACGGCCTGTCCTCGGCCTATGCCAGCCTGCATATCGACACCAGCCGCGACAATCTCGGCTACACCGACTTTCCCATTCCCAGCGACAAGCCGGACTTCCTGTCGCATGCGGAATTCCTGCGGCATCTGGAGGCCTATGCCGACCGCTTCGGACTGCGCGAGGGCG
>CAZEZD010000279.1:0-4467 GCA_964516115.1 uncultured Hyphomicrobiales bacterium | reverse complement strand
TGCCTCGTGCGTTCCGGCTTCCATGGCGCCTCGATGAGCGAGATCTGCGCCGAGGCGGGCATGAGCCCCGGCAATCTCTACCGCTACTTCCCGTCCAAGGAAGCGATGATCGAGGGACTGTGCGAGAGGGATTTCGCCGAGGTTGGTGATGGCTTCGCCATGCTCGCCGAAGCGCCCGACATCTGGGCCGCCTTCGAGGCACTCGCCCGCTTCCACATGGTCGAGGAGCCGCGCGAGAGCTGCCAGCTCTGGGTCGAGACGATGTCGGAAGTGGCGCGCAATCCACAGATCGCCGCCCTGCGTACAAAGATCGACGGGTTCATCGAGCAGAAGCTGCGGTTCGCGCTCGAGCTGGCGCGGGACCGCGGCCAGACCGCTCCCGCCGCCGATATCGACCGTGCCGTGCAGTTCCTCATCACCTTCGCGGACGGGCTCATGCTGCGCCGGGCCCGCGACACCGCCTTCGATCCGACTCCCCACGTCGCGATGATGTTCGACATCCTCCGCGGCATGCTGCTGCCACCCCGCTCACCGTCTCCTGCTAGCGTGACGACGCCATGATCGCCCCCGTTCCCCCCCGTCTTCTGCTCGCCGCAACGCTCGTCCTGGGCGCGCTGTCCGTCGGGCCTCTCGCCGCCCAGACCGCGGCGCCCTCGGTCACCGTGGCTCCCGTGACGCGCTCCGAGCTGCGCGAGACGAGGATCGCCACCGGCTCCTTCGTGGCGCGCGACGAGGTCATGGTCTCTCCCGAGATCGACGGCCTGACGATTGTCGCGATCCTTGCGGAGGAGGGCGACAAGGTCACTGCCGGCCAGGTGCTCGCCCGCCTCAACCGCGAACAGCTCGACGTCCAGCTCGTTCAGAACGGCGCGCAGATCAACCGCGCCGAGGCCGCCATCGCGCAGGCCAGGGCCTCCATCGCGGAGGCGACCTCCGCCCGCACCCTCGCCGACCAGCAGTTGCAGCGCACCCGCCAGCTGCAGCAGAGCGGCGCCGCCACCGCCGATGCCCTCGACCAGCGCACCAACGCCGCCCGCGCGAGTGCGGCGCGGCTGGACTCGGCGACCAACGCCCTCGCGCTCGCCGAGGCGGATCTGGCGCTCGCCCGCGCCCAGCGCAGCGACATCGAACTGCGGATCTCGCGCACCGAGATCCGGGCGAGGGTCGGCGGCACCATCTCGCGCCGCAGCGCCCGCCTCGGCGCCGTGGCCGCAGCAGCCGGCGATCCGCTGTTCCGCATCATCGCCGAATCCGAGGTGGAGCTGGAAGCCGACGTGCCCGAGGCGACGCTCGCCCAGATGCGGCCGGGCCAGCCGGCCGCCGTCGAGGCCGCCGGCTTCACCGCGCCTCTCGCCGGCACGGTCCGCCTCGTCGCTCCGGAGGTGAACCGCACCAACCGTCTCGGCCGCGTCCGCGTCACGCTGACCGGAGCCGAGCGTCCGCCGCTCGGCGCCTTCGGCCGCGCCAGCGTCGAGGTCGCCCGCGCCACCGGCCTTACCGTGCCGCTCTCCGCCGTCATGTTCAGCGACACGCCCGTGGTGCAGGTGGTCAAGGACGGCATCGTGGAGACGCGCAAGGTCGTCGTCGGCCTGCGCGTGCAGGGGCGCGTCGAGATCCGCGAGGGTCTCGTCGAGGGCGAGCAGGTCGTCGCCGTCTCTGGAAGTTTCGTCCGCCATGGCGACCGGGTGGCCCCGGTCCTGGCCCAGGCCCGCTGACGGGGGATCGCCATGTCGTCCTTCAACGTCTCCGCCTATTCGATCCGCCAGCCGGTCCCCTCGATCGTGCTGTTCATCGTGCTCTGCTTCCTCGGCTGGATGAGCTACAACAACCTGCCGATCACGCGCTTTCCCAACATCGACGTGCCGCTCATCCAGATCCGGGTGACGCAGGGGGGCGCTGCGCCCGCCGAGCTCGAGAGCCAGATCGCCAAGAAGGTCGAGGACGCGGTCGCCAACATCACCGGCGTCAAGAACGTCATCTCGAACCTCACCGACGGCCAGTCGTCGACCGTCGTCGAGTTCCGCCTCGAGGTGAACACCGACCGCGCGCTGAACGACGTCAAGGACGCCATCGCCAAGATCCGAGCCGACCTGCCGCGCGGCATCGACGAGCCGATCATCGAGAGGCTGGACGTCGAGAACCAGCCGATCATGACGGTGGCGGTCGCCGCCTCGTCGATGACGATGGAGCAACTGTCCTGGTTCGTCGACGACACGGTGAAGCGCGAACTCCAGGGCCTGCGCGGCATCGGCCGCATCAGCCGCAACGGCGGCGTGCTGCGCGAGATCCGCGTCGCCCTCGACCCGAACCGCCTGATGGCCCTCGGCCTCACCGCCGGTGACGTCAATCGCCAGCTGCGCGCCACCAACGTGGACCTTGCCGGCGGCCGCGGCGATGTCGGCGGCCAGCAGCAGTCCATCCGGACGCTGGCCGGCGCGCAGACCGTCGAGGAACTCGCCGCCACGAAGATCGTGCTTCCCGGCGGCCGCGAGGTGCGGCTGTCCGATCTCGGCACCGTCACCGACCTCTACGAGGAGCCGAAGAGCTTCACCCGGCTGAACGGCGAGACGCCGACGGTCGCCTTCCAGGTGTTCCGCTCCAAGGGCGCCTCGGACGTGCGCGTCGCGGCGCTGGCGCGCGCCAAGATCGACGAGCTGCGCGCCGCCCATCCGGCGATCGCCTTCGCCGAGATCGACAATTCGGTGAACTACACGGCCGGCAACCACACCTCGGCCATGACGATGCTGATGGAGGGCGCGCTCCTCACCGTCATCGTCGTCTTCCTGTTCCTGCGCGACTTCCGCGCCACGGTCATCTCGGCGGTGGCGCTGCCGCTCTCCATCATCCCGACCTTCTGGGTGATGGACATGCTCGGCTTCTCGATGAACCTCGTCTCGCTGCTGGCGGTGATCCTGGTGACGGGCATCCTCGTGGATGACGCCATCGTCGAGATCGAGAACATCGTCCGGCACATGAAGATGGGCAAATCGCCCTACCGCGCCTCCATGGAGGCGGCCGACGAGATCGGCCTCGCGGTCATCGCCATCTCGCTGACCATCGTCGCGGTCTTCGCGCCGGTCTCCTTCATGGGCGGCATCGCCGGGCAGTACTTTAAGCAGTTCGGCCTCGTGGTGGCCATCGCCGTCCTGTTCTCGCTGCTTGTGGCGCGCCTCGTCACGCCCATGCTGGCGGCCTATTTCCTCAGGCCGCACGCCCACAAGGAGCCGAAGGACGGCCTCCTGATGCGCTCCTACCTGCGCTTCCTCTCGGGCACGATCCGCTTCCGCTATCTCACCCTGCTCGCCGGCATCGGCGTCTTCGCCCTGTCCATCTGGGCGGTGAAGTTCCTCCCCACCGGCTTCATTCCCTTCCCCGACGAGGCGCGCTTCGTCATCTCGATGGAACTGCCGCCGGGCTCCAACCTGGACGACACGCGCGAGCGTTCCGACCGCCTCGCCAAGCTGATCCGCAAGACCATTCCGGAAGTGGAATCGGTCCTCGTCATCGGCGGCTCCAACCCGGTCGGCACGCTCGAGGTCAGGCGCGCCACCGTCATCGTCCGCCTCATCCACAAGACGAAGCGCGATCGCAGCCAGCGCCAGATCCAGCAGGTGACCTCGCCGCTGTTCACCCAGATCCCCGACATCCGCGCCTGGTACGTCAACGACCGCGGCGAGCGGGAACTGTCGATCATCGTGCGCGGCCATGACGAGCGGAACCTGTCGCTCGCCGTCTCCCGGCTGGAGGCCGAGATGCGGCAGATCCCCGGCTTCGTGAACGTCGCGGCGACCGCCGGCCTCGAGCGCCCGGAAATCCGCGTCGTGCCGAAGGCGGACGAGGCTGCCCGCTACGGCGTCACCACGGACCAGATCTCGGAGACGGTGCGTGTCGCAACCATCGGCGACGTGGCCGCCAACCTCGCCAAGTTCAACGCCGGTGACCGGCTCGTGCCCATCCGCGTCCAGCTGGACACGGATGCGCGCGCCGAACTCGACCTGCTCTCGGCGCTGACGGTGACCACGGCGACCAACCAGCAGGTGCCGCTGACCGCGGTCGCCGACGTCGCCTTCGGCCAGGGCCCCTCGTCCATCGAGCGCTATAACCGGGTTCGCCGCGTCAATATCGGCACCGACCTTGGCGGCGGGATGGAGATCGGCCCGGCGCTGGAGAAGGTCTTCGCGCTGCCGTCGGCGCGCAATCTCCCCGCGGGCGTCTCCTTCCAGCGCGGCGGCGACGCCGAGGTGATGCAGGAGGTCTTCCAGGGCTTCGCCATGGCGATGGGCACGGGCCTGCTCATGGTCCTCGGCGTCCTGGTGCTGCTGTTCCACTCCGTGTTCCAGCCGCTGACCATCCTGATGTCACTGCCGCTGTCGCTGGGCGGCGTCATCATCGCGCTGCTGCTGACCAACAACGCCATCTCCATGCCGGTGGTCATCGGCATCCTCATGCTGATGGGCATCGTCACGA
>CAZEZD010000278.1:0-4468 GCA_964516115.1 uncultured Hyphomicrobiales bacterium | reverse complement strand
ACCTCGAAGTGAACGTGCTGAAGGGCAAGAAGCTCACCAACATCCGCACGACCTCCAAGGACGAGGCGGTGCGCCTCACCCCGCCGATCCGCATGACGCTGGAAAAGGCGCTGGCCTGGATCCAGGACGACGAGCTGGTCGAGGTGACGCCGAAGTCCATCCGCGTCCGCAAGACGCATCTCGACCCGAACGAGCGCAAGCGCGCCGAGAAGTCGAAGGAAGCGGTGGCGTAAACGCTGCCGGCTTTCGGTTCAGCGACCTCAAGCCCGGCCCTGTGCCGGGCTTTTTCGTTTACGGTGGCGGGATCACGCCGGGCTAACCCGCCGTGCCCGGGCCTGCGCCACGCATCGGGCAAGTGCGTCCTTCGAGGCTCGGGCTGACGCCCTCGCACCTCAGGATGAGGCGAGTCGAGACTGGCATCAGCGGAGGTGAAGCAGGGCACTCGAGCCTCGCCAGCAGCCAATGCAACTCACGACCCGCCTCATCCTGAGGTGCGAGCTTCCGGCGATGCGCCAGCATCGTCTGGCGGCGAGCCTCGAAGGACGCACTTGCGTCCATGCAGCCCTATCCCCTCGCCTCCACCGTGGCCTCCTTCAGCGCCGCCTCGTCGACACTGATGCCGAGGCCCGGGCCCTGCGGCAGCCAGGACGCGCCCGCCTCCAGCCGGACGGGCTCCGTCAGGATTTCCGTGCCGAGCACGAAGGCCGAGGTGTAGTACTCGGCCCCGAGCGTCATCGCCGGCGTCGAGGCGGCGAAGTGGATGCCGGCGGTTAGCGCGATGCCGGCCTCGTACATGGTGCCGCCGTAGCAGGGCATGCCGGCCGCCTGAGCAATCGCCGCGATCGCCTTGCCCCTGGCGAAGCTCCCCGCCTTCATCAGCTTGATCGAGACCGCGTCGGCGAAGCGGGCGCGGACGCAGTCCACCGCCTCCTCGGGGGAGAAGACGCTCTCGTCGGCGAGGATCGGCGTGTCGATGGCCCGCGTGATCTCGGCCATGGCATCGCGCCGATCACGCGCCACCGGCTGCTCGATGAAGGCGGGGCGGAAGGCCTCGACGTCGCGCAGGGTCCGGATGGCGTCGACGGCTGGAAGGCCCTGGTTGTAGTCGATGCGCAGCGAGGCGTCGGCGGGCAGGATAGCGGCGAGACGCTCCAGCCGTACCATGTCCTCGGCATGGGTGGAGAAGCCGGTCTTCACCTTGAACAGGCGGATGCCCTCGGCGAGACGGGAGCGGGCGAAGTCGAGGTCGGCATCGAAGTCCGGATTGGCGATGGAGACCGAGAGCGGGATGCTCTCCCGGAACACGCCGCCGAGGAGTTCGGCGACGCTGATGCCCGCCGCCTGCCCGACGAGATCGTGCAGCGCCATGTCGAGCGCCATCTTCGCCTCGGGATGTCCGACGAGGGTGCGGTCGGCCTCGGCCATGATAGGCGCGAGATCCTTTGCCGAGCGGCCGATCACGAGGGGGCGCAGATAGACGTTGAGGGCGGAAACCGCCGCCTCCGCCGTGCCGGAAAAGACCGACCACGGCGCCGCCTCGCCCCAGCCGGTGAGGCCGTCCCTGGTGTGGAGCGAGATGACGACGCCCGGCAGCGCGTCGGCGACGTCGCCGACGCCATGCTTGCGGGTCATCTTCAGCGGCCAGCGGGTGAGCCGGACCTGCATGCGGTCGATGATCATGGCGTCGATGCTTCCCTGGCGACCCGCGCCTCGGCGCGCACTGCGGCCTGATCGGCGAGGATGACGTCTTCCCGCCCGGCGGCGGCCTTCTGGACGAGGTAGAGGGCGAGGCAGACGAGGATGGCGAGGGCGAGCCGCCACCAGGCACTGACCGCATCGACCAGCACCAGAGCGATGCCGATCGCGACGAGCGGAACCCGGGCCACCATGGGCAGAGGCGCCCGGAAGAAGCCGAAGAAGCCGGCGGCGACGATGGTCAGGCCGATGGCGTTGACCACGAACTCGCTGACGAACTCGTGCCACGTGTCCTGCATCAGCAGCGAGTTGGAGTGCAGGTAGGAAAAGCCGATCAGGAAGCCGGCGCTCGCCAGCCGGAAGGCGACGACGCCGGCCGCCATCGGACTGCAGCGCGCAATGGAGGCCGCCGCATAGGACGCGACCGAGACGGGCGGCGTCGCATCCGCGAGGATCGAGAAATAGAAGACGAACATGTGCGAGGCGAGCGCCGGCACGCCGAACTGCTGGAGGATCGGTGCGCCGATGGCCGCGCCGATGATGTAGGCGGCGGTCGTCGGCACGCCCATGCCGAGGATCAGCACCGTGATCGCCACCAGGAAACCAGCCATGTAGAGGCTCGATCCCGCGAGGCTGGTGACGACGGTCGAGAACGATATGACCATGCCGGTCACCGTCAGGCAGGCGACGAACATGCCGGCGCCGGCGCAGGCGAGCGCCACCACCACCATGTTGCGGCCACCCGCCGCCAGCATGCGCAGGATGTCGACCGGCCCGAGCCAGGTGTGGCGCCTGAGGAGCGAGGCGGGCCAGACGGCGACCACGCCCCAGAAGGCGGCGAAGGACGGGGAATAGCCGCCGATCATCGCGCCGATCATGACGAAGACGGGAATCAGCAGATGGACGTCGCGCAGCACCTCGCCCCAGGTCGGGATCTCGGAAGGGTCGCAGCCGGCGAGCCGCAGTTTCCGCGCCTCCAGATGCACGCTCACCATGATCATGAAGAAGTAGAGGATCGAGCCGGCGAGCGCCGCCAGCGCGATCGTCTGGTAGGGAATATTGGTGATCTCGGCCATCACGAAGGCGCCCGCCCCCATCACCGGCGGCATGATCTGGCCGCCGACGGAGGATGCCGCCTCGGTTCCCGCGGCGAAGGCGGGGCGATAACCGTTGCGGATCATGGCGGGAATGGTGAAGGAGCCGGTGGTGAAGACATTGGCCACCGACGAGCCCGAGATCGTGCCGAAGAGACCGGAGGAGAAGACCGCGACCTTGGCGGGACCGCCGGCCTGCCGGCCGGCCGTCGCCATGCCGAGATTGTGGAACAGGCGCCCCACGCCGGAACCCTCGATGAAGGCGCCGAAGATGATGAACATGGCCACCATCGTCGCCGAGATGCCGGTGATCGAGCCATAGACCCCGATGGAGTTGAACAGATACATCGTCTCGATGATCTGGCTCGCGGGAATGTCGCGGAAATGCAGGATCCCCGGCATGTATTCGGTGACGAAGAGATAGACCATGCCGATCGAGACAAGGCCCGCGAGGGCCGGGGCCACGGCGCGCCGCAGCGCCTCGATGACGAGGACGATGGCGAGCACGCCGCCGGCCAGCTCGACCGGGAAAACGGGGTCCACCGTCTCGAAGCGCAGGTTGATGATGGAGGCGCAGTAGGGGCCGCCATTGGCGCAGGTGAAGGAATAGAGGCTGGGCAGCACCGCAAGCCCGGACAGGAGACCATCGAGCAGACTCGGCCGGTGCTTCGGGGAGGCCGCGGTCGCCGGGTAGAGGATGAAGGCGAGCGGCAGGAGCAGCAGCAGGTGGACGGAACGCTGCTCGCGCGGCTCCAGAAAGCCGAAGCCGCCGGTCCACAGGTGGAAGACCGAAGCGGTCACGGCAACAGCCGCCGCCAGCCAGAAGACCGGACCTCTCAGCTCGCGCATCGGCTCAACCCGCAGTCAGACAAGGAGAGAGGTCCGGGCGGGTGGCCCGGACCTCGTCGTCGATCGCAGGCCGCTCAGCCCTGGACCCAGCCGCGCTCGCGGTAATAGCGCAGCGCGCCGGGATGGACCGGCACCGGGCGGTTGGCGACGGCCGTCTCGCAGCGGTAGTCCTTCAGCGAGCCGTGGATGCGCGGCAGATCGGGAATGCTCTCGCAGATCGCCTTGGTGATCTTGTAGACGATGTCCTCCGACACGTCGGACGAGGTGACGAGGGTGGTCGCCATGACGAGGGTCTTCACCTCGCGCGTGCCGTGGAAGCGCGGATAGGTGCCAGCGGGAATGACGCCGGAACCCATGCCATGACGCTGCTTGAAGGCGTCCAGCACGTCCTGCGGGATGTCGAGCAGTTCGCCATCGCGGCCGGTCGCCATGTCGACCACCGCCGAGCCGGGCAGGCCGAGGGCGAAGAAGGCATAGTCGAGCTGGTTGTCGCGATAGGCGGAGGCGAGGTCGGCATAGGCGGCGAGCTGGAAGCGCCACCCGCGGGCGCGCAAGCTGTCATAGGTCTGGCCATAGACGGCGAGCAGCCAGCGCAGGGCGATCTCGTCGGTCGCGCCGTTGTTGGCGCCGCCGAAGCGGATGTTGCGCCCCTCCTTGAACAGGGTCGCGATGTCCATGGTCTGGCCCGGCGCGCGGATGAAGTGATAGGGCGTGTCGCCGAAGGACTGGCCGATCATGCGCAGCTTGTCGGCGGCCGGACGGCCCTGGTACGTGCCGGTGCCGGCGGCCGCCATGGCCGCGAAGATGTCGATGGACATGGCGAGCTGGGC
>CAZEZD010000277.1:0-4482 GCA_964516115.1 uncultured Hyphomicrobiales bacterium | reverse complement strand
CCTCACAGCATCGACGGCAGCACGCGGTCCGGCGGCTTGTGGCCGTCCATGAAGGCCTTGATGTTGACGATGACCTTGTCGCCCATATCGATGCGGCCCTCGATGGTGGCAGAGCCCATGTGCGGCAGCAGCACCACCTTGCCGGCCTTGGCGAGCTTGATCAGCCGCGGGTTGACCGCTGGCTCGCTCTCGAACACGTCGAGACCTGCGCCGGCGAGATCGCCCGCCTCGATCATCCGCGTCAGCGCCACCTCGTCGATGATCTCGCCGCGCGCCGTGTTGACGACGAAGGCCTCCTTCTTGAGGAGCTTCAGCCGCCGCGCCGACAGGAGGTGATAGGTCGCCGGCGTGTGCGGGCAGTTGACCGAGACGATGTCCATGCGGGCGAGCATCTGGTCGAGGCTTTCCCAGTAGGTCGCATCCAGCGCCTGTTCGATCTTCTCCGGCAGGCGGCGGCGGTTGTGATAGTGGATCTGCATGCCGAAGGCGCCGGCGCGGCGGGCCAGCGCCTGGCCGATGCGGCCCATGCCGACGATGCCGAGGCGCTTGCCGTGGATGCGCTTGCCGAGCATCCAGGTCGGCGACCAGCCCGTCCACTCGCCGTGTTCCAGAACCTCCAGGCCCTCGGCGAGGCGGCGCGGCACGGCGAGGATCAGCGCCATGGTCATGTCGGCGGTGTCCTCGGTGAGGACGCCGGGCGTGTTGGTCACCGTGATGCCGCGCTGGACGGCGGTGGCGACGTCGATGTTGTCGACGCCGTTGCCGAACTGGGCGATGAGGCGGAGCTGCGGGCCGGCCTGCGACAGAACGGCGGCGTCGATCCGGTCGGTGACGGTCGGCACGAGGACCTCGGCGGATTTCACGGCGGCGACGAGATCGGCCTGGCTCATCGGCTTGTCGTCGACGTTGAGGCGCGTCTCGAACAGCTCGCGCATGCGCGTCTCGACCGTGTCCGGCAGTTTCCTCGTCACGACGACGAGCGGCTTCTTGCGGTTCGCCATGCCCCAACCCCTGCTACCGTCGCGGCCCGTCCGGCGACGGGCAGCCCGGCCGGATCATTCCGGCCGGCCATCAAGCCTGTCTTAACCCTGAGCGGCGACAATAGCTTTCGGCGCGACCTCTCTACCAGATGGGTTGCGCCAGACAAAGCGGTCGGCACCTGGAGATCACCCGTCTTTCGAAGGGGCCGGCGTCCGGACAGTTGTGTGGGTTGCGTATGAGTGTTCATCGCCTGGCTGCGGTTCTCGCAGCCGTGATTATCGCCTGTGCCACGGTCGCCCCTGCGGCGTCGGCGACCGAGATCACCGGCTCGCTCGGCTCGCAGACCCGCCTGCCTGTTCCGCGCTTCGTCAGCCTCAAGTCCGAGCGCGTCAATGCGCGCATGGGTCCGACCCGCGAGCATCAGGTCGTCTGGATCTACCAGCGCGCCGGCCTGCCGGTGGAGGTCACCGCCGAATTCGAGAACTGGCGGCGCATCCGCGACCATGACGGCACCGAGACCTGGGTCTTCCATTCCATGCTGTCGGGTCGGCGCACCGGCGTGGTGATGCCCCGCGGCAATGCCGAACAGCTTGTTTCCCTGATGAACCGCGCCGGCGGCGACCGCATCGTGGCGCGGCTCGAACCGCGGGTGCAGGGCACCGTCCGCTCCTGCAACGGCACCTGGTGCCGCATCACCGGCGTCGGTTTCGACGGATGGATCGAGCAGACCCGACTGTGGGGCGTCTACCCCAACGAGAAGGTGGAGTGAGGCCGCGCTCCGCTCTAGGCTGGAGGCCCAACCTCCGGACCCCGTGATGGCCCACACCAGCCTGCCGAGCAGCCTCTCCCGCGACGCCTTCGTCTCCCGCTTCGGCGGCGTCTGGGAGCATTCGCCCTGGATTGCAGAAGGGGCCTTCGATGCCGGCCTGACGCCGGCTCACGACCGGGCCGAGGGTCTGCACGCGGCAATGGTCACCGTCATGCGCGCGGCGACGGATGCGGCGAAGCTCGCCCTGATCCGGGCCCATCCCGACCTCGCCGGCAAGCTCGCGGCAGCCGGTCGTCTCACCGCCGAATCGACCGGCGAGCAGGCCTCGGCCGGGCTCGACAGGCTGACGGATGCGGAGCGGGCGGAGTTCACCCGGCTCAACGACGCCTACAAGGCGCGCTTCGGATTTCCCTTCATCCTCGCCGTAAAGGGCCGCAGCAAGGACGAGATCAGGGACGCATTCGTGGCGCGACTGGAAAACGACCTCGCGGCGGAACGGGAGGAGGCGCTGGCGCAGATCGAGCGGATTGCGCTGCTGCGGCTGCGGGATCTGCTGCCTTAAGCCGCGATAATTCGCTCCAGCACCTTGCGGGCGCGCGCCTCGATGGCGGAGCGTGCGACGTGCCGGCCGCCGTCGACCACCCTGCGGCCGCTCACGTAGACCTCGCGGACCGCTCCCGCCGAAGGCCCGAAGATCCAGGAATCGATCAACGCGTCGCCGTCCCGACCGGCGAAGGCGATGTGGTTGGGGTCCAGCACGATGAAATCAGCCGGCGCGCCGACGGCAATCCCCGCCGTCCCCAGCCCGAGAGCCTGTGCGCCGCCGGCTAGGCAGGATTCGAACACGCCGCGCCCGGTGGAGGCGCCGCGATCGGCCATGGCGGTGCGCCGACGCGTCAGGAAGCGCTGGGCATATTCCAGCATGGACAGTTCGCTGGTGGCGGAGATCGCCACGTTGGAATCCGTTCCGACGCCGAATCGACCGCCGAGGCTGCGGAAATCGACGCCCTCGAACAGGCCGTCGCCGAGATTGGCCTCGGTAACCGGGCAGAGCCCGACCACCACGCCGGCCTGCGCCATGATCCGCCGTTCCGCTGCATCGGCGTGGGTAGCGTGGATCAGGCACCAGCGTTCCGACAGAGGAGCCGTGTCGGCGAGGAGCGCGATGGGCCTCGTGCCATGGGCGGCAAGGCAGTCCTCCACCTCCTTCACCTGTTCCGAGACATGGATGTGCAGCGGGCCGTCGGGGAAAGCAGCGATGAGCGTCCTGAGATCTTCCTGCGTCACCGCCCGCATCGAATGCGGGGCGATGCCGAAGCGCCCGCGGGCATAGGCGGAGGCCGCCACCCGGCCACCTTCCGCCACGCGGGCGAAGAGGTCGAGGTCGCAGATGAAGCGGCGCTGGCCCTGGCCGGGCGGCAGGCCGCGGAAGCCGGAATGGGCGTAGAAGACCGGCAAGAGCGTGATGGCGAGGCCCGTCGCCTCGGCCGCCGCGACGCAGCGCCGGCCCAGCTCCGCGGGATCGGCATAGGGTCGCCCGTCGCGGTCGTGATGCAGGTAGTGAAACTCGCCGACGGTGGTGAAGCCGGCTTCCAGCATCTCCGCATAGGCGAGGGCGGCGATGGCCTCGACGTCGTCGGGGTCGAGCGCCAGCGCGAAGCGGTACATCCAGTCGCGCCAGGTCCAGAAGGAGTCCTCAGCCCTGCCGGCCACCTCGGCGAGACCCGCCATCCCGCGCTGGAACGCATGGGAATGGAGATTGGGCAGGCCGGGGACGACGACGCCGGTCAGCCGTGTGGATTCCGCAGGCGCGGGGCCCTGCGTGATGGCGGCGATTCGTCCGTCGGCGTCCACCGACACCGTCATGTCGTCGCGCCATCCCTCGGAGGTGAGCGCCTTGTCCAGATGGAGCTTGTCCATCGCCGTCTCCGTGCTACGGTTTTCCGCCTAGCATTGTTGGGCGAGGAATACGACGTGCCGAGACAGTTCCATGCGCGTTGACCGGCTGTTCCGTGACGCGCGGCTGGCGACGATGGCAGGCGGCGCGGGCGACGGCCTCGGGATCATCGAGGACGGAATCGTCGCGACCGAAGGCGGTCGCATCGTCTATGTCGGCCCGCGCACCGACGCGCCGCGGCTCGATCCGGTCGAGACGGTGCGCTGCGACGGTCGATGGATGACGCCCGGCCTCGTCGATTGCCACACCCACCTCGTCTATGCCGGCAACCGCGCCCATGAATTCGAGCTGCGGCTGAAGGGGGCGAGCTACGAGGAGATCGCCCGCGCCGGCGGCGGCATCGTCTCCACCGTGAAGGCGACCCGCGCCGCCAAGGCCCGCGACCTCGCTGACGAGAGCCTGCCCCGGCTGGATGCGCTCATCGCGGAGGGCGTCACGACGGTCGAGATCAAGTCCGGCTACGGTCTCGACCTCGACACGGAGATGAAGCAGCTGCAGGTCGCCCGCTCGCTGGCCGAGAAGCGCGATGTCGGCGTTGTCACGACCTTTCTCGGCGCCCACGCCCTTCCCCCTGAGGCGAACGGCGACAAGGGAGCCTATCTCGACCTCGTCTGTCACAAGATGATCCCCGTCATCGCCCATCACGGCCTGGCCGATGCGGTCGATGCCTTCTGTGAGGGCATCGCCTTCTCGGCTGAGGAGACGCGCCGGGTCTTTGCGGCCGCGGAGAAGCACGGCCTGCCGGTGAAGCTGCACGCCGACCAGCTCTCCAACC
>CAZEZD010000276.1:0-4497 GCA_964516115.1 uncultured Hyphomicrobiales bacterium | reverse complement strand
TCGCCGCGGCCGGATCATAGCATCACTTCCAGCGCATCTCCCAGAAGCGCGGCAGTTCGTCGGGATAGGCCGCGAACTCGAGATCCTTCGCCGCCGCATAGAAGGTGACGAGGTTGTAGAGCGGCACCGAATAGACCTGCTCGGAGATGATCTTGTGCGCCTCGCGATAGGCGACGAGGCGGGCCTGCGGGTCGGTCGTGGTGTCGCCGCGCTGCAGGAGCTCGATCACCTTGGGATCGCGCGAAATGTCGTCGTCGAGACCCTTGTAATAGACGGGGGTCGAGGCCGACACGTCGTTGATCGAGAACGAGCCCCAGGTCTGGTGCGCCATGGATGCGCGATGCGAGCGGACCTGGTCGCGCATCGCGGCGTACTGGCCGAAGCGCAGCGTGGCGCGGATGCCGACGGCGCGCAGGTAGTTGATCATCGCCTCGGACTGGTTGCGCTCGCGATAGGCGTGCAGTTCCAGCTCAAATCCGTTCGGGAAGCCAGCCTCGGCCAGCAGTTCCTTCGCCTTGGCGGGGTTGTAGTCATAGACCTGAGCCTGCGAGGCATCGCAGCCGAACTGCGTGGGGAAGCAGATCGCATTGATGATCTGCGAGCCCTCGCCTACCAACTGGCGAGCCATCGTCTCGCGGTCGATGGCATGGGCGATGGCGCGGCGCACGCGCAGGTCACGCAGCTGCGGGGCCGGCGAACGCTCGGTGGTGGCGAGGTTCAGGAAGACGATGCGCATGGTGCCGCCGGAGACGATCTGCAGCGTCGGCACGGCCCGCATCTGCTGGGCCTGGTCGGGGGCGATATTCATGACGAAGTCGAGGCCGCCCGACAGCATCTCGGCGACCTGCGTCTGCCGGTCCGGGATGAAGCGGATGACGATGCGCTCGATCTGCGGCTGCGGCTTCGGGCCATCGCGGAAATAGTCGGGGTTGCGCTGCAGCGTGAGGGAGCGGCCGATCTGGTGCTCGACGACGCGGTAGGGGCCGGAGCCGACCGGCTTCTCGTTCATGCCCTTCGGACCCACCTGCTCGTAATAGGCGGCCGGATGGATGACGATGGGGCCGGCGAGGTATTCGATCGCCGCCGGGAAGGGGCGCTTGGTGATGATGCGCACCTTGTGGGCGTCGACCTTCTCGACCCGGTCGATCCAGTTGACGTTGGACTGCGTGGTGGAGCGGTTGGCCGGGTTGGCGACGAAGTTCAGCGTGTAGACGACGTCGTCGGCGTTGAACTCGGCGCCGTTGTGGAACTTCACGCCACGGCGCAGGTCGAGCTCGAGGGTCGTGTCGTTGACCCAACGCCAAGCAGTGGCGAGCTGGCCCTTGTACTCGTTGGTCTTGGGGTCGCGGTAGATCAGCGTGTCCCAGACCTGATGGGCGATGATCACGCCGATACGGACGTTGTTGAAGAACGGGTCGACGTTCTCCGGCACCTGGTCATAGGCGAAGCGGATGGTGTTCTGCCGCTTCTGCGCCTCGGCCGGCGCGGCCAGACCAGCGGCGAGCGCCACGCCCAAAATCATCCCAAAGAAACGTCGCGTGGACGAAAAACGCATCGCCACCTCCCCCAAAACAGAAAAACGATCTGTGATGCTGGCTTGCCGGCAAGGAGGGAGTCAAGGCGAGCCGGAGAGAAGCTGCCGCGCCGTCAGGCCTGCCGGAACGCGATGAAGCGTGCCGCCGCCATCAAAGTGGCGGCCCCGGACCCGAAGGGCGACAGATGCCGCTCTGCATCGCCAATCAGGCGCGTCAGTTCGTCGCGCGCCCAGGTCGCACCGCGCAGCGATACGAGTGTGCCCTTGCCGCGCGCGGCATCCTTGCCCGTCGCCTTGCCAGCGAGGCTGGCGTCGCCCTCGTGGTCGATGAGGTCGTCGGCGATCTGGAAGGCGAGCCCGATGATCTCGCCATAGGTCGCGAGAGCCTGACGCTCGGTCTCCCCGGCCCCGCCGAGAACCGCACCCGCCAGACAGGCGAACCGGATCAGCGCGCCGGTCTTCATCGCCTGAAGCTGGCGGATTTCCGGTTCCGGCAGCGCCAGCGGCGCGCCGCCGTCGAAGCGACCCTCGGCTGCGAGATCGAGCATCTGGCCGCCGGCCATGCCGCCGAGCCCTGCGGCGCGGGCGAGCAGCAGCGTGAGCTCCGCGCGGATCGCAGGATCGGCATGGGTCGGCGCCGCGGCCATGGTCTCGAAGGCGAGGGTGAGGAGGCTGTCGCCGGCAAGGATCGCCGTCGCCTCGTCATAGGCCTTGTGAACGGTCGGCCGGCCGCGACGCAGGTCGTCGTCGTCCATGGCCGGCAGGTCGTCGTGAACCAGTGAGTAGCAGTGGACGAGTTCGAGGGCCGTGGCAGCCGGAACCGCGGCGGCCGGCTCGACGCCGAATAGCGCCGCGCTCTCGATCACGAGGAAGGGTCGCAGCCGCTTGCCGCCGGCAAGTACGGCGTGGCGCATGGCCGCCATCAGGCGCGGCGGGCGCGCCGTCTCGCCCGCGGGCACCTCGTCCGACAGCAGGCGCTCGAGTTCCCCCTCGACGAGACGCGCGGACACGGCGAGGCGTCTGTCGAAGGAGGAAGGGTCGGACAGGGCGGGGCGGGACTTGGCGCGGTCGGACATGGCGGTTCCGGCGGTCAGGGTTCATCCGGTCCGACCGGTGGCCGAGGCCAGGGCGCGCGTCAAGCGCCAGGGTGAGCCCGCGAGCATCCGGATTGCGGGAGACAACCCCCAGACCGATTGAAACCCGGGGCGACCTTGCTAGGATCGTCCCGTCCGCCACCCCAGCATCGATCCCGCCATGCGCCCGTCTCGCTTCCGCCTGCCCATGGCCCCTGCTCTCGCGCTGGCCGGTCTGCTGATGGCGACGACGGCGCCCCACCCGGCCGCGGCGCAGGCGACCCAGATGCACGGCGCCTTCAGCCTCGACCTGCTCTCGCCCGCGCAGCGCGCAGACGTGATGAAGCGCGTCGACAGCTACGCGCTGGTGGAGGTTTTCCTGCGCGCCTGCGGGCGGCCGCCGGCGCTGGAGAGCCGCTTCCGCCGGGCCGCGGCGGGCTGCATCCAGCCGCAGACCATCACCACGCTCACCGGCCAGTACCGGCGGGCGCTATCGGCGCGCGGCGGGCTGCGCTGGGACTGCCGCAGCGCCAACGGCAGGCGGATGATCGCGCGCTCGGAGCATGCGATCCGCCTGACGTTCACCGATCTCAATCGGCTGTGCCGGCGCGGCTGATCAATCGTCACGTTCGCGCTTCAGAATCGAGAAATCGACCCGGGACAGTTCGAGATCGTACTTGCGGCCATCGGCGGCGATGGCGTCGTCCACTTCGAAGCGGCCGTCGTCGAGTTCGATCTCGCCCCAGCGGACGAAGCCCTCGCGGCGCAGCGTCGCCTCGATCTGACGCCGCTCCTCGGGCGTGACGGGACGGTCGTCGGCGCGGGCGGGCGCCAGCGATGCGGCGGCGGTCAATCCGAGGGTGGCGGCAAGAACGGCACGGCGGTCGAGAATCGGCACGGAGACACTCCTATGGTCGTGGCAACACACGGGAGAAAACGCGCGACGGTCCGGTCACGTCCCCATGGGTGACAGAGGGTCGCGATTCCGCCGCCTGCGCGCCGAGCCAGTCCGGGCCAATCACCGCTCGGGATGAGCCGGCAGATGGTCCTTCCAGGTGGCCAGTGCCGCATACCCGGCCACCGAGAGCACATAGATGCCGCGCCCCTGCCGCTCGAACCAGCCATAGACGTTGCGGGTGAGGATCGCCGGCGCGTCGGCGGCGAGAGCGGTCAGATCGCGCGGGCGCAGGGGGCCGGCTGCCAGTGCCTGCGCCATGGCGAGCGTGCGCTGGCGGTAGGCGGTCATGATGGGCCGGCGCGTCGAACCGCCGAGCGCCGGATCGCCGCGCCGGCGGCGATGCTCGGCGACGATGCGGGATCGGCGTTTGCCGTCGTGCCGCGGCTTCCACGGCACCGGCTCGACCACCACCTCGACGCCGCCCATGGGCAGCACCGACAGCAGCCCGAAGCCGCAGAGCCGGCAGAGCTTCCTGACGCGGCTGTCATGCTCGCGGCCGCGCCCTCGGGCCGAGGCCTTCACCGCCAGCCAGACCTCGTCGGCGGCGGCGGAACGGTCGACCGCCTGCAGGACGAGTTCCAGGGTGAAGGACTGCTTCAACTCGCCGACAACGACGGCGGCCGACGCGCCGTCGGACAGGGCGACGAGGTCGCAGCCCATGATCTCGCCCTTCACCTCAAAGCCGAGGCCTTCGAGGAAGGTTTTGACGGGGAGATAGAGCGAGGTTTCCAAGGGCGGGTTCCACGGACTGAAAACCCGCGCGTAAAGTCGATTCGGTTCTGTGTCGAGGCGGCAGAGGCGGCCCGATGGCGGGCTTTCCTTGACATTCCGCCCCGTCCCCTCTATCCGCACCCCACTCTCGCTCATCCGAGACCTGCCTTCGCCGACCGGGACCCGATCCCGGAGGTTCCCGCCCGACAGCGCAGCATGCG
>CAZEZD010000275.1:0-4503 GCA_964516115.1 uncultured Hyphomicrobiales bacterium | reverse complement strand
CGATGTCGGCGCCGCGCACCTGGATCTGGTCGATCATCGTGTCGCCGGCGCGGCCGAGCGCCATGGTGATGGCTTCAGCCTTCTCGCCGAGGGACGAGGTGACGCGCATGCCCGACTCGTCGATGCGACGCGAGAGCTGCTCGCCGGCATCGGCGATCTGGCTCGCCACCTGCTCGTGGACGCCGGTGAGCGCGGTGCGGACGCGATCGGCATTGGAGACGATGGCCTCGCGCTGGGTAACGAGTTCCTCGATGAGTGCGCGCACGCGCAGTTCGTTGTCGCTGTAGGCGCGCTCCAGCGAGGCGACCTCGTTGTGGACCAGGGTCTCGAGTTCGCCGGCGCGCGCCAGGGCGCGCTCGACGCCATCGCCCATCGCCGCGACCTCGCGGCGGACGGCCTGACCGACCGAGACCACGGCCTCGCGGGCGACGGTCTCCGGCTCGGCGAGGCGCAGGGCGACCTCGCTCATGCCCTGGGCGACGATGCGCATCTCCTGCGAGCGGCGGATCAGCGCGCCCATGACGAAGAAGAAGAGCACCGGCAGGAAGGCCACGGCGGCGAAGGTCAACGTGCCGGGCTCGGTGATGTCGGGCAGGGTCGAGCCGAACAGGCGCGAGCCGATATAGAGGGCGGCGCCCAACCAGGCGAGCGAGAGAAGGGCGGCGATCCACAGCGGCGCGGCCGAGGGGCGGCGCGACAGCCGCTCCAGCATCTGGGCGAGATCGCGGCGGTCGTCATTGGCCGGCGGCTGGGTCGGCGAAACCACCTGGTCGGCGCGGCGCGTGTCGGCGAAGAGGTCGTCGTCGACGCGCATCGCATCGCCCGACTGGCGGGGTGCGTCACGGCCGGTCGCCCGGGAGCCGCCCTTGCCCTGGTCCTCGTTGGCAAGGTTCAGCGCATCCTGAATGGCCGCGAGGGCCGCTTCGGCCGGATCCTGAGCCTTCTTCGGAGTGTTCGCCATGGTGTCGCCCGCATCCTTGAGACTGCCGACTGGCCATCTTCCATCCGGTGCCAGGTCCCAAGTGCCTCTTGGACGCAACGACCACGGATGGCAGACAACAGTCCGCCGCAGCGTGTAATCTACCGGCGGGTCCTAAGGAATGAAACCTGCCGGACCAGCAGTTTCGGATTCATCGTTAACGGATGAGTAACCATGACTGATCAGGGGGCCGGGCGGAAAGTCGGGAAGAAGCCGGGTGCCGCAGCGTCTTCCTCGGCCCGGCCGACGGAGCCACAGCGGCGCTGGCTCGCGCGCGGGGTTGATCAGCCCGGTGGAAAACTCCCGCTGTTCGACGTCCACGGGCGCGAGGTGCCGCATGCCACCATCCGCGCCTGCCTGGATGCCGGATGGGCCGAACCCTGGTTCGCCAATCCTGTGAGGCCGGACTGGCTCGTCTGCAAGCTGACGGCCGAGGGCTACCGGGCCGTCGGTCGGACGCCACCGGCCGCTCCCGGTCGCCCGGGTTGAACGGCGGGCGCTGCAGTTCCGCATCCTCGCGCATTTACGCCCGGTCAACCGCGTCGCCTGAATCCATTTCTCGGGCCGTCCGCTTTAACCTCGCTTTCGCCGCTGCCGCGCCATGGTTGGCTCACAGGGGAGCGGGGAGGATCAACCTCCTCCAACGACAACACGCCCAGGACGGGCGTTGGGTCACACAGGGGACACTATGACCATGGCGCGTATCATGTCGGACGACATTCCGGGCGGCGGCCTTCCCGTCGATCTCACCCATCTCTCGCGACAGACCTTCGGCGACCACAGCCTCGAGCGCGAGGTTCTGGCTCTCTTCGAGCGTCAGTCGCGCACCATGCTGGAGCGTTTGCGCAACGCGACCTCGGCGAAGAGTTGGGCCGAAGCGGCCCACACGCTGAAGGGCTCGGCGCTCGGCATCGGCGCCTTCGGGGTCGCGCAGGCGGCCGAGGCCGTCGAATGCGATCAGGTCGACCATCTCTCGTCGCGTGCCTGGGACGATCTCGGGCGGCTGGAGAAGGCGGTGGCCGAGGCCAACGGCTTCATCTCGCACCTGCTCGAAGCGGCCTGAACACATCCCGGCGCCGAGGCCGGGCGGCCATGCGCCGCCGGCCTCTGGCGCGCGGCTGCGCCTTTCGCTATGTCAACGCCATCCGGGACCGCCGCGACATCCAAGCGGCGGTTTCTCTTTGTCGGGCGCCGGAGCGGCGCCGGCAGGTGCTGCGAGCGCGAGGAGCCGATGCCCCAGATCACCTTCATCAACCATGCGGGCGAGAAGCGCACGGTCGACGCCGCCGTCGGAGCGACGGTCATGGAAGCGGCCATCAAGAACGGCATTCCGGGCGTGGTCGCCGAATGCGGCGGCGCCTGTGCCTGCGCCACCTGCCACGTCTATGTCGACGATGCCTGGTCGGCCAGGACCGGCGAGCCGTCCCACATGGAGGAGGACATGCTCGATTTCGCCTTCGACGTGAAGCCGACGTCGCGGCTGTCCTGCCAGATCAAGGTGACCGAGGCACTGGACGGTCTGATCATCCATACGCCCGAGCGCCAGGGCTGAGGCCGCAGGCCGGCCGGTCAAGCGCCGACCGGTGCAGGGGCATCATGCCCCGCGCGGACTTGGCAGTCGTCGCAATCCCGGTAGATGTCGGGGAACCGCGCGGAGACAAGCGCCATGCCCCCCCAGACGGCCGAGCGTCCGCTCGCCGCCATCGCCGCGCAGTTCGTCTGCTTCACGCTCGTGTCGGTCGCCGACACGATCCTGAAGATCATCGTGGCGGAACTGCCGAGCTGGCAGATCATGGCGATGCGCAGCGCCTTCGGCCTCGCCATCCTGACACCGATCATCCTGGTCCAGGTGGTGCGCGGCCGCGCCACGATCCTCACCCGGCGCCCCGGCGCCCATCTCTTCCGCGCCAGCCTCTCGGCGGTGTCCGTCTTCGCCTATTTCGAGGCGCTGCGGGAGCTCGACCTGCCGGTTGCCACCGCCATCCTCTTCGTCACGCCCTTCTTCGTGGTGGCTCTCTCCGGCCTTGTGCTGCGCGAGCCCGTCGGCCTGAACCGCTGGATCGCCGTCGCCATCGGCTTTCTCGGCGCGCTGGTCATCATCCGGCCGGGTCCGGAAGGCGTCTCCATCGCCGCGCTGCTCGCGGTCCTGTCGGCGGCGACCTGGGGAGCCGCCATGGTGGCGATCCGCAATCTCGGCAAGACCGAAGGAACGCTGTCGATCCTGTTCTACTTCAACCTCTTCATCTGCCTCATCGCGCTCGGCTTCGCGCTGCCGAACTGGCAGCCGGTGCCGCTCTGGCTCGTCGCCGTCATCGGTCTCAATGCGGCCATCCAGCTCGTCGCCCAGTCCTTCATGCTGATGGCCTTCCGCTTCGCCTCCGCTTCGGTCTCGGCGCCGGTCCAGTACACCCAGCTTCTCTGGTCGGTGGCGGCGGGCTGGTTCATCTTCTCCGTCATTCCCGGCCCGCAGGTCTTCCTCGGCGCCGCCATCATCGTGGCGAGCGGGCTCTACCTGATCCTGTCGGAACGGCGCGCCGCCTCCCGTCGGTGACAGCCAGCCGCGGCCGGCCCTTGTCCATCGGCGGGCGAGGGGGCACATGTTGGAGCATCGCGAGGAGAACCATGCGCCGGCTGATCCTGCTCAGGCACACCAAGTCGGACTGGCCGGCCGGACTGGTGGATCATGATAGGCCCCTGGCGGGGCGCGGACGACGCGCGGCACCGCTCATGGGCCGGGTTCTCGTCGATCGCGGCCTGATCCCCGACAAGGTCATCGTCTCGACGGCCACCCGGACCGTCGAGACCTGGACCCTGGCGAGCGCCGGGCTCGTGCGCCTGCCCGCGGGTGAACAGGACGCACGCATCTACGAGGCGCCGGCCTGGATGCTGGCCAATGTCATCCGCGAGACCGACGAGGATGTCGCCACGCTCCTGCTCGTCGGACACAATCCGGGCATCGAGACGCTCGCGGAAGACCTCATCGCCCACGGCCCCAGGGACCAACGCCGGCGGATGTCGCGGAAATATCCGACCGGCGGGCTCGCGGTGATCGACTGCGCCATCGACAGTTGGCGGGATCTCGCGCCGGGCTGCGGCACGCTCGTCTCGTTCACCGTGCCGCGCGATCTCGACAGCGAGGCCGAGTAGATGGTCTGGACCGGCTGGCTGAACGAAACGCGGCTCGCGGCGCGGTCGCTGACAGCCTATGCGACCGACTGGGCCAACCCGACGCTGCGGCTCGGCGTCACCGGCCTGTCGCGCTCCGGCAAGACGGTGTTCATTACCGCGCTGGTGCATGGCCTGCTGACCGCGGCGCGCTGGCCGGTCTTCGAGGCGCAGGCGCAGGGCCGGATCGCCCGCGTGCGACTGGAGCCGCAGCCCGACGACGGCATCCCGCGCTTTCCCTACGAGGATCATCTTCAGACCCTGACCGGGCCGCGGGAATGGCCGGAAGGCACCAAGCGCATCAGCGAGATCCGCATTGCGATCGACTTCGCCTCCAACTCCGGCTTCTTCCGCGGCAG
>CAZEZD010000274.1:0-4507 GCA_964516115.1 uncultured Hyphomicrobiales bacterium | reverse complement strand
TCGAGCTGGACCGCGTCGCGAATCGTCGTCTGCCTGGCAGTCTTCATTTCCGACCGTCTCTGTCGCCCGCCGTCGAAGCCGCCAGGACTTCGTGGGATCGGACGACCCCCATTTCATGACCCCACGAGCCGGCGCCGGATTTCAGTGGTTCGATCCGGAAATGCTGCAGTGAAGCGAATCACCACGCATCGACATCCATGCTCGTCGGGCCGGGACCATAGACAGGGCTCGCGAGAGGGCCAAGTCACGGTTTATGTCCGAGTGTTACCAAAATTCGGACGCATTCTGGCAAACGCGTTAAGAGGATAAAAACGTCGGCTTAACAAAAACTTACCCGGGTGGTTCACACCCGGGTAAATTGAACCGCTGCAAGATTTCGTAACAATCTGGCCGGAGGGTTCCGGTGGCCTCAATTCGCCTGGCGGCGGAGGAAGGCCGGGATGTCCAGATGGTCCTCGTCGGCACGCTGCTGTTGCGCTGCGGGACGACCGTGGATGTCGAGACCGGCCGGCTCGCGACGCATCTGCGGCGCCGGAGCGGCGGGCATGCGCGGCGCCTGGGCGACCGGACGGGCCGGCTGCAGCGGCGGGGCGGCACGCGGCGCGGGGGCCGGCGCGTCGGACATCTCCGGCTTGCGGGTGAAGCCGATGGACTGGAGCTTCTCCATCAGCGAGGTGCGCTTCTTCTCGACCGGGTTCTCGGCCGGACGATGGGCGGCCGGCTCGACGCGGAGCTGATCGCGCACCATGCGCGGCAGCTCGTCGGTCGTCGGCATGCGCACCGGACGCATCGGCTTCTCGGCCGCCGGCGGGATGAAGTCGCGGGCGGGGGCGGGCTCGTCGCGCGGCGGCATCAGCGGCTGATCGAGTTCAACCGGCGCCTCGCGGAACAGCGCCGGCCGTGCGGCCACCGGCTGCAGGACGACCTCACTCTCGGTGACGACCGGAGCGGGGGCCTCGGCGGCCGGCAGCTCATAGACCTGCGGCTCGGCCTCGACCGGAGCCTCGGCGACAGGGGCCGGCGCGGCGACCGGCGCTGCCGACGGCTGCAGCTGCGCCATGCGCTGGGCGCTCTGGCGCAGCTTCGCCGTCATCTCGGCGATGGTCTGGGTGTTGGCGGCCTGCGCCGACAGGTCGATGCCGGTGGCGACCACGGAGACGCGGATCGTGCCGTCGAGGGCGTTGTCGAAGGTGGCGCCGAGGATGATGTTGGCTTCCGGATCGACCTCCTCGCGGATGCGGGTTGCAGCCTCGTCCACCTCGAACAGGGTGAGGTCGTTGCCGCCGGTGATCGAGATGAGGAGGCCCTTGGCGCCCTTCATCGAGGTCTCGTCGAGCAGCGGATTGGCGATCGCGGCCTCCGCGGCGGTGATGGCGCGACGCTCGCCGGTGGCCTCGCCCGTTCCCATCATCGCCTTGCCCATGTCGCGCATGACGGCGCGGACGTCGGCGAAGTCGAGGTTGATCAGGCCTTCCTTGACCATCAGGTCGGTGATGCAGGCGACGCCCGAATAGAGCACCTGGTCCGCCATGGCGAAGGCGTCGGTGAAGGTGGTCTTCTCGTTGGCGACCCTGAACAGGTTCTGGTTCGGGATGACGATGAGCGTGTCCACCGACTTCTGCAGCTCGATGATGCCGGCGTCGGCCGTCTTCATGCGGCGCACGCCCTCGAAGTGGAAGGGCTTGGTGACGACGCCGACGGTGAGGATGCCGAGCTCGCGGGCGATGCGGGCGATGACCGGGGCAGCGCCCGTGCCGGTGCCGCCGCCCATGCCGGCGGTGATGAAGGCCATGTGCGAACCGGCGAGCTGGTCGCGGATCTCGTCGATGACCTCCTCGGCCGCCGCCGCGCCCACTTCCGGATGCGAGCCGGCGCCGAGACCGGAGGTCACGGCGAGGCCCATCTGGATGATGCGCTCGGCCTTGGCCGAGGACAGCGCCTGGGCGTCGGTGTTGGCGACGACGAAGTCACAGCCCTGAAGGCCGCCCTCGATCATGTTGTTGACGGCGTTGCCGCCTGCGCCGCCGACGCCGAACACGGTGATCCGGGGCTTCAACTCCCGGATGTCGGGCATCTTCAGGTTGATGGTCATCATGAGCCTCGTTCGAATCACTCACGCGACTGCCACGTCGCTTATCTTACTCGGGTTGCGTTGCCGATGGCGGCCGGCGCTGCATCTCTCCGTCAGGGCCGAAGGGGCGGCCCGGACGCATGCTCTCAGAAACTGTCCCTGATCCACCGGCCGACCCGGGAGAAGTAGCCGTCCGTTCCGGTAGCGGCGAGAAAGCGCCGCTGCGGCTCGAAATGCTCTGCTCCCGCAATCTGCGGATAGACCGAAAGGCCGACGGCAGCGGCGAAGGGCGGACCCTTGGCGCTGTCGGGAAGTGAGGTGACGCCGACCGGCCGGGCGACCCGGACCTGACGGCCGAAGACCTGGGCGGCGAGATCGGCAAGGCCGGGCAGTTGCGCGCCGCCGCCGGTCAGCACCAGCCGGCGGCCGACCTCGGCCGCCGAGCCGGCGGCGACCAGACGGTCGCGGACCATCTCGAGGATCTCGTCGATGCGCGGCCGGATGATGCGGATGATCTGCGCACGCGAGACCGAATTGGGGATGTCGCGGTCATCCTCGGAGATCGAGGGCACGTTGACGATGTCGCGCTCGTCCGACTTGGCGGCGAAGCAGGCGCCGTTCAGCACCTTGATGCGCTCGGCGTCGGAAAGGCGCGTCGACAGGCCGCGGGCCAGATCCATGGTGACGTGGTGCGAGCCGACGGCCACGGCGTCGGCGTGGACGAAGTGCCCGCCGGCGAAGACCGAGAGCGTCGTGGTGCCGGCGCCCATGTCGAGGCAGACGGTGCCGAGTTCGGCCTCGTCGTCGGTGAGCACGGCGAGGCCCGAGGCGAAGGGGGCGGCGACGAGGGCCTCGATGGTCAGATGGCAGCGCTCGATGCAGAGCATGAGATTGCGGGCGGTCGCGGCGTCGCAGGTGACGACATGCATGTCGACGCCGAGCGATGAGCCGAGCATCCCGCGCGGGTCCCTGATGCCGCGCGTGTCGTCGAGGCGGAAGCCGATCGGCATGGAGTGCAGCACGGCCCTGCCCTGCCGCACCGAATGGTCGGAGGCGGCCTGCAGCACACGATGCAGGTCATGCTCCTCGACGCGCGGCGAGGCGCAGGTGACGCGCGCCTCGTACTGTTCGGAACCGAGGCGACCGGCGGAGACCGTGACGATGACGCGGTCGACCTGGACCTCGGCCATGCGTTCGGCGGCGTCCACCGCCTGGCGGATGGCCGCCTCGGCCTTGGCCATGTCGGCCACCGCGCCGGCCTTCATGCCGCGGGCGCGGGTATGGCCGATGCCGAGGATCTCGGCCTTGTGGGTGCGGTTCGGCAGGATGTCCGAGCCCTCGCGGGGGCGCAGCCGGACGATCATGCAGACGATCTTCGACGTGCCGATGTCGAGCACGCACATGATCGCCGACCGCTTCGGCGACAGCGGACGCATCTTCGGGGTCAGGCCGTGACGGAAGGGGGCCGTCATGTGCGCTGTCCCTGCAGGGCGCGGCGACGGGCGCGCTCGCGATCCCGCTCGCGCAGGGCCGCCTCGTGGGCCTTCATGGCGTCGTCGGACAGGCGCACCGTGACGCGGTCCGGCACGCGCATGTCGATCATCGTGACGTCGCGGCTGAGCAGGCGGCGCTCGCCGTCGAGGCGGGCGAGATCGACCATGGCGCGGTCGAGATCGGCGTCCGGCAGGCGTACATCGATGCCGTTCTTCAGCACCAGCGTCCAGCGCCGCTCGGCGACGAGTACGGCCGCGCGCACCGATTTCGACACCTCGGGATGGTCGCTCAGCAGGCCGACGATCTCGCGGGCGCGCTCCTCGGCGCCCTTGCCGACGATCAGCGGCAGGTGCTGGAAGCGCGCATCGATGTGGTCGACGATGACCTTTCCGTCGGCGGCGATGACCTGGATGCGGCCGTCGCGCTGCCACAGGGCGAAGGGCTCGCGCTCGACGACCGAGATCATGATCTGGTCGGGATAGAGCTTCTGCACGGTGGCGTCGGCGATCCAGGAATTGGCCTTCAGGCGCTCGCGGGCCTGATCGGCGTCGAAGAACAGCACCGAGGATTCGGGATGGATGCCGGCGACCTCAAGAACCTGGGCGTGGCTCATCTGGTGGTTTCCGGTCAGGCGGACGCCCCCGACCTGAAGACCGGCCGCATTGGCCCCGTAGTCGCCGACGGCGATCAGCGCGCCGTTGATCGCCGGCCAGTGGTCGCCGCGATGGGCGCCGTAGAGGCCGGTGGCGGCGAAGAGGACGAGGGTCGCGGCCATGCCGGCGCGGCGCGGCAGGCGCAGGTTGGCGATCCGGGTGGACAGGCGGCGCAGCCGCAACCGCGCCGCGCTCGGCCGGGAATAGATCTCGGACGCGGTTTCCCGGCGCGACGGGGCGGCGGAGGACCGCAGCCTGTCGCTGGCCTGGGCGAGCGCATCCGCCCCGG
>CAZEZD010000273.1:0-4545 GCA_964516115.1 uncultured Hyphomicrobiales bacterium | reverse complement strand
ATTCGGCGACCTTCGGCCTGCGCAACGGGCCGCACGTCAACCTCGTGCTGAAGGACGTGCGCCTGCCGGACCACGCGCTCATCGGCGTCGAGGGCAAGGGGGTGCGGCAGGCGGTCGGCACGCTCAACTATTCGCGCACGCTGGCCGGCGCCATCAGCATCGGCATCGCCCGCGCCGCCTTCGACGCCGCCCTCGACTTCGTCGGCAAGCGCAAGGCCTTCGATCAGCGCGTCATCGAGTTCCAGGGGATACAGTGGTATTTCGCCGACATGATGAGCGAGATCGAGGCGGCGCGCCTTCTCGTCTATCGCGCCGCCCGGGCGCTCGATGACGGCGTCGACCAGGACCGCTACGCCAGCGCCGCCAAGCTGAAGGCGGCGAAGGTCGCGACCGACGTCGCGGCGCTCGCCGTTCAGGTCTGCGGCGCCTACGGCGTCATGGAGAACGCCCCGTTCGGCCGCTTTCTGCGCGACGCCAAGGCCTATGAGATCGCCGGCGGCTCGGCCGAGATCCTCAAGAACACGCTCGGCAAATACCTGATGCGTCATCTCGCCGCCTCATGATCACCGACCTCCTCGCCCGCAACGCCGCCGCCCATCCCGACCGCACCTTCGTGGTCACGGACGAGGGCGAGTGGTCGTTCGGCGCGGTCGATGCGGCGGCCCGGCGCTTCGGCGCCGCGCTGCAGGCGCGCGGCATCGCCCCGGGCGACCACGTGGCGCTGATCGCCGGCAACAGCGCCGGATTCCTGATCGCCTGGTTCGGCATCAATCTGGCAGGCGCGGTCGCGGTCACGATCAACACCCAACTCGTCGGCGACGGGCTCGCCTATGTCGTCACCCAGTCCGAGGCGAAGCTGGTCGTCGCCGACCGCGCTTTCCTCGCGTCGCAGGGCGCAGCCGGGCAGGGCGCCTTCCTCGGCTTCCCCCTCATGGAACTCGCCGCCGATGCCCTCCTGATGGCGCCGGGCGGCAAAGACGGGACGCTGCGGCCGGTATGCCTCGGGCCGCTCGCCCCCGCCACGATGATGTACACGTCCGGCACCACGGGCCTGCCGAAGGGCGTCATCAACAGCCACGCGGCCTATCTGGCTGCGGGCGCGGAGATCGTCGCGGCCCTCGGGTTCCGCGCCGACGACCGCTGCATGGTCATCCTGCCGCTGTTCCACGCCAATCCCCAGATGTATGCGGTGATGTCGGCGCTTCAGGCCGGTTATGCGCTGATCCTGCGCGAGAAATTCTCGGCCTCGGCGTTCTTCGACGACGCCCGGCGCTTCCGCGCCACCTGCTTCACTTATGTCGGCACGATCCTGTCGATCCTGGTCGCCCGCCATGGCGAGGATCGCGACCATGCCTTGCGCTTCTGCACCGGGGGCGGCGCGCCGGAAAAGGTCTGGCGCGAGGTCGAGCAGCGCTTCGGCGTGAAGGTGCGCGAACTCTACGGCATGACCGAGATCGGCGGTTTCGTCTGCATCAACACGGAAAGCGCCACCCGCATCGGTTCCTGTGGCCGCATCCGCCCGGACATGGATGTCCGGATCGTTGATGCCGACGACAATGAGCTCCCCTCCGGCGAGCAGGGCGAGATCGTCGTTCGCCCACTGAAGCCGGGTGTTATCCTCACCGGCTACTGGCGCCAGCCCGACAAGATGGTCGAGGCCTCGCGCAACCTGTGGTTCCACACCGGCGACCGAGGCCATATCGACGCCGACGGCTATGTTGTCTTCCATGGCCGCATCAAGGAACTCATCCGCCGCGGCGGCGAGATGGTCTCGCCCGTCGAGATCGAGACGGTGCTGCGCAAGATGCCCGGTGTGGCGGACTGCGCCGTCGTCGGAGTCGAGGACGCGGTGCTGGGGCAGGAGATCAAGGTGCTCGTCGTTCCGGACGGCGCCCCACCCGCGCCGCAGGCCGTCCTCGCCTATCTCGCGGGCCGCGTTCCGGGTTTCATGATGCCCCGCTACATCGAATTTGCCGCTGCGGTTCCCAAGACCGAGACCGAGAAGGTCCAGCGGCACAAGATCGCCTATGTCGATGGCCGCGTCCACGACATGGCGTCCCCCGACCGGCAGGGCTTGCCCCGCACGTCCTTGCCGTCTTCCATCGCGCCCGACGCGGCGATCACCGCAACGGGCGCGCCGCTATCCAACGTTTCAAAGGGAGGAATTTCATGATCGATCGTCGCAGCTTTGCCCTGGGCACCACAGCCCTGGGCCTTTCGCTTGCCGCACCGGCCATCGGCCGGGCGCAGGCCACCTATCCGGTACGGCCGGTCCGCATGCTCGTCGGCTTTGCAGCCGGCGGCCCGACCGACATCGTCGCCCGCCAGCTCGCCCAGTACATGGCCGAGTCCTTCGGCCAGCCGATCATCATCGAGAACCGCGGCGGCGCCAACGGCAACATCGCTGCGCAGGAAATCGCCTCGGCCACGCCGGACGGCTACAACCTTTTCTACAACACCTCGGCCATCACCATCAGCCCGGCGCTCTATCCGCGCCTCGGCTATGACGCCAAGGCCTTCACGCCCATCGGGCTGTCGGCGACGGTGCCGATGGTCCTCGAGGTCCACAACGAGATGCCGGTGAGCAACGTCAAGGAGTTCATCGACTACGTGAAGGCCAATGCCGACAAGCTGTCCTATGCCTCCACCGGCAACGGCTCGATCACCCATCTGGGGACGGCCCTGCTGCTCGGCCGCATCGGCGCCAAGGTGACGCACGTGCCCTATCGCGGCAGCGCCCCGGCGCTCGTGGACCTCGCCGGCGGCCGCGTCCACTTCATGACCGATACGATCAACTCGTCGCTGCCCTTCATCAAGGACGGCCGCCTGAAGCCGCTGGCCGTCACCAGCACGCGGCGCCTCGCGGCCCTTCCCGACACGCCGACGCTGACCGAACTCGGCCTTCAGGACCTCGAGATCGGCGCCTGGCAGGGCATCGTCGCGCCGGCCGGCACGCCGCGCCCGGTGGTGGACAAGGTCAATGCGTCGATGATGACCGCGCTGAAGAACCCGGAGTTCCTCTCGCGGCTGGAAGTGCAGCAGACGACGCCGCTCGGCAGCACGCCGGAGGAGTACGGCAAGTACATCCTCGCGGAGATCGCCCGCTGGGACAAGGTGGTGAAGGAGAACGGCATCACCATGAACTGAGCGGGGCCCGCCCGCCCGGATCAGGCGCCGGCCTTGCGGACACCCCGCAGCATGGCCGGCCACAGCGCAAGCGTTTCGGCGAAATCATCATCGCCGAAACGCCTCAGGCGCATCCTGGTGAGCGCCATCGCGGCCGGTTCGAGCCTGGAAAGATCTGCGGCGAGGGCGAGGGCGGCCTCGACCACCGCTCCCGGTTCGGCCTCGCGCGAGAACAGGCCGAGACGGCGGCACTCCTCTGCATCCAACATCCGCCCGGTGAGGCAGAGGTCGGTCGCGACCATCCGGCCGAGCGCCGCGCCGATGATCCAGGGCCCGGACGCGGACGCGATGCCGGCGCGGATCTCCGGCTGGCCCATGCGCACCCCGGCATGGCCGACACGGAAGTCGCAGAGCAGCGCCACCTGGAAGGCCGAGCCGGCGGCAACGCCGTTGAGCGCCGCGATGGTGGGTTTGGAAAGGGTCCGGAAGGCGCCGAAGAAGCGGCCCCACCCCTCCACCCAGGCGTCGATCTGGTCGTCGGACGGCGATGGTTCGTCGCGGTCCTGGCCGGCGCCGAAGGCCCGGTCGCCAGCGCCCGTGACGATGACCGCCCGGGTCTCGGGATCGCGGTCGAGATCGGCGAGCGCCGCGACGATTGCCTCGCGCATCGCGCCGTTCCACGCATTGAGCGCGTCGGGTCGGTTGAAGGTCAGGATCGCGGCCGGACCGCGGCGCTCGACAGTGATGACGTCAGGCATCAGGCCGTCTCCTTATTATCGCATATGCGATAAACTTAATCGTATTGACGAATTCGAGCCTGTCATCTAGCACCGCGGCCAAGGCTGCGAAAGAACCGGAGGAAGCCATGGCGGACGAAATGAAGACGGTGGGCCTCGGCCTGCGCTGGGAAGACACGCCGGTCGGGATGAAGTTCCGCACCATCGGCCGCACCGTCACCGATGCCGACATCACCCTATTCGTCGGTGTCACCGGCATGGTCGAGGTGCTGTTCACCAACCTCGAGTATCTTGAGGAGGAATCGCTCTTCGCCGGCAAGCGCCTCTGCCCCGGCGCGCTGGTCTATTCCTTCGCCGAGGGTCTTCTGATGCAGTCCGTCGTGCAGGGTGTCGGCCTGTCCTTCCTCGGCATGGACCTCAACGTCGAGGGACCAACCTTCTCGGGCGACACACTGCATGTCGAATGCGAAGTGCTGGAGAGCCGCGCAACGAAGAAGCCCGGCCGCGGCATCGTGAAGACGGTGAACCGCGTCATCAACCAGCGCGGTGAGTGCGTGATGACCTACAGCCCGACGCGCCTCGTCAAGGGCCGCGACTACGCGCCGAAATCCTGAGCCGGGCGCCGCACAGTGGGACCCCTGGCCGGCATCCGCATCCTCGACCTGACCACCGTCATGATGGG
>CAZEZD010000272.1:0-4552 GCA_964516115.1 uncultured Hyphomicrobiales bacterium | reverse complement strand
GAGCGGAAAGCCGCAGGCGAGCCGTTCGAGCCGCGCCAGCAGAACCTCCTCCATGCCGCCGCCGGCGCGCGCCGAACTGAGCAGGGCCGCATATTGCGCCGGTGGAATGCCGAGGCCGTAGAGGGAGGCCGGGTTCTTCACCAGCCAGCGCACCAGGCCGGAGGAGAAGACCGGCTTCAGCTCGGTGTCGAAGATGGCGCGCTGCTCGGCGAGCGAGCGGGCATCCAGCATGCGGCGGGGATCACGTCCGTGCAGCCGCGCCACGGCGTGGCCGGTGCCGATCATCCAGCCGAGCAGGCCCTTGCGGTAGAGATTGCTGGAGAAGTGGCGGATGCGGCGGCGTCCCGCGATATCGCGCCGATCCCAGTAGGCACGGGTGGCGGGGTCCAGCCGGTCGCGCAGGTGATGGTCATAGGCGAGGACATTGTCCCGGCTGTCGGCCTCGCCGAAGAAGCGGAAGAAGGTCGCGTGATCGGGAAGATGCCGCGCCGCAGCGAGCTTTAGCCGGTTGAGGGCGACGTGGTTTTCGTTGAGGTCGAGCGCGGTGATGCGGGCCGGGCCCGCGACGAGATAGCTCAGCACGTTGCAGCCGCCCGAGGCGATCGCCACGACATGGTCGGCGGGCCTCAGCGCCAGCGCCTCCATGTCGATCTCCGGATCTTCCCAGATCTGCGGATAGACGAGACCGGAGAACATGAGCGTGAACAGGCGCTCCTGCAGTCCGGCGCGGGACAGCGGCCGGTGGCGCGTCACCGCCCGTTCGAGGTTGCGATGGGTCGCCTTGCGCGTTTCGCCTGCCACCAGGGCCATGCCGTTCATCCCGATTCTGCGTCAGTGGGACGGACGTATGAGCGGGCGATGACGCGCGGGTGAAACCGCGATGACCTGACGATGACGCGCGACAGGTCTCCTCTCCCGAAGCGCTTTCTCGGAGAAGGTTAGAATTGGGGCGTTTTCCGCATCGCTCCGGTAAGGTCAACCGGTAGGGTAAAGATACGGCTTTGATTGTGCTGCCGCGACGAAGAGCAGATAGATGATGCCAACAACTCCGCGTCCACGGAGATGAAATTCAACCCCGGGTCGGCAACGCCCCGGGGCTTTTTTTGCCGTGCCGGTGGACGGCATTGACGATGGTTAAGACGCGGGATGGCCGCCCGCCGCCGCCAGCGCCTCGGGCGTGTCGAGGTCGAGATGCACGTCGTCGAGGTCTGCCGGCACCTCGGCGATGGCCTCGGGCGATGCGGCGAGAATGGCCCGCCCGCCCTGGTCGCCGGTGACCCGCAGGAGTTCGGGGAAGAAGCGCCGCCCCCACAACACCGGGTTGCCCCGCCGTCCATCCGCCACGGGCACCACGATGTGTCGCCCGGCATCGGCGGCGAAGGCGTCGACGAGGCGCCGCACCAGTCCCGACGAGATGCGCGGCATGTCGCCGAGCAGCACCACCACGGCGTCCACCGTCTCGTCGAGAACCGCCAGTCCCGCCTTCAGCGAGGTCGACAGTCCCTCGGCGAAACCCGGATTGTGGGCGAACCGCAGATCGAGGCCGGCCAGCGCCCCACGCACCGCCGCCTCCTGATGGCCGGTCACGACGACGACGTCCGCGAGGCCGGCGCCCAGCGCCGCCTGCGCCGCATGGCGCACGAGCGGGGCATCGTCGATGCGCGCCAAGAGCTTGTTCGGCCCGCCCATCCGCGTCGAGCGCCCGGCCGCGAGCACGATGGCGGCGATGCGTGGCGCATGGTCCATAACCTGATCCCCCTCACGTGGCTGCGGCCGCGACACGATTTCCATCAGCAGTCCGCCCACCCCCATGCCGGTGATGTCGGCCCGCGTCACCGGCAGCCCGGCGAGCAGCCGCATCAGCACCCAGTCGAAGCCGTTCTCCTTCGGCGACCGGGCGCAGCCCGGCGCGCCGATGACCGGGACGCCGGCCAGTTCACCGACCATCAGCAGGTTGCCGGGATCGACCGGCATGCCGAGGTGCTCGATGCGCCCGCCGGCCGCCTCAAGCGCGGCGGGAATGACGTCACGTCGATCCGCGATTGCGGAGGCCCCGAAGACGAGGATCAGGTGGCTGTCCGGCGTGACCTCTGCGAGAGCGGCCGCCAGGGCCGCTGCCTCGTGTGGAATGCGGCGCTCGGCCGTGATGGCGGCACCGGAAGGCGCGAGGCGATCGGCCGTCACCCGCAGCGTCTTCTCGACGACCTTGTCTGGGAGCCCCGGCAGCAGGGTCGAGATCACGGCGACGCGTCGCCGCACGAACGGCGCGACCCGCACCAGCGGTGGTCCGGCGCAGGCCTCCGCCACCCTTTGACCCGGCGCGGCATAGGGAATGATCTTGACGGTCGCCACCATCTCGCCGGGTTCGACGGTCGCGAAGGCCGGCAGCGTCGCGAGAGTGATGGCCTCGTCGAGCCGGTTGATGCGGTCGATGCCGTCGCGCTCGACCACCAGGACGCCCGATTCCGTCGCGAAGAGATTGGCGCGCCCGGTGAAGGCGGGATCGATCCTCAGACCCGGCCCCGCCACGGCGGCGGCGACGCGCGCGGCCGCCTCGTCCTCGCCGACATCGCCGGGCTCTGCCAGCGCCACGGTCACGGCGGCGACGCCCGCCGCCTTCAGCGCCGCGACCTCGGCCGCGCCGATACGGGTGCCCTTCTTCAGCACGAGGCCGCCCTGCCGCACGGCGTGGGCAACGATGCCGCCGAGCGCCTCCTCTACCGGCACGGGACCGAACCGCATCGCCGTCTCCTATCGGAACCGGACGCGACAGGTCACGCGATGCCCTGCCGCCAGGCCTGCGTCACCTCGGCGAGGATGGACACGGCGATCTCCGCCGGAGAGATCGCGCCGATGGCCAGCCCGATCGGCGCCCTGATGCGCGCGATGGCCTCGGGCGCGGCGCCCTTCGCCGTCAGCCGCTCCACCCGCTTGGCGTGGGTGCGCCGCGATCCCAATGCGCCGATGTAGAAGCACTCCTTGCCGAAAGCGTGCAGGAGCGCGGGATCGTCGATCTTCGGATCGTGGGTCAGGGCGATGAAGGCGGTGTAGCGGTCGACGTTCAGGCCCGGCAGCGCATCGTCGGGCCATTCCGCCAGCAGGTGGACATCGGGGAAGCGCTCGGGCGTGGCGAAGGCCGTGCGCGGATCGACGATGACGGGGTCGTAGCCGAGCAGCTTCGCCATCGGCACGAGCGCCTGGGAAATGTGAACCGCGCCGATGATGACCATCTGCGCCGCCGGCACCTGCACGGTCAGGAAGGAGCGCGTGCCCTCCACGGCGCCGCTGCGGCCGGTGCGCAGCGCGGCGCGGATCGGCTCCTCCAGCGGATCGCCGGGGAGGCGGTCCTCGGTGACGATGCGGGCGTCACCGCCGTCGAGGTCGGTGACGAGAACCGCGGCCCGCCGCTCGGCCCGCGCCGCATTCAGGGCGGAGAGGAGATCGAGGTGCATCAGGAGACCTTCTCGACATAGACGGCGATGCGGCCGCCGCAGGACAGGCCGGCCCGCCAGGCGGTCTCGTCGGCGATGCCGAATTCGAGCAGCTTGGCCTTGCCCGAGCCGATGACGTCCATCGCCTCGCTGACCACCTCGCCCTCGACGCAACCGCCGGAGACCGAGCCGAGGAAGGTGCCGGTCTCGTCGATGACGAGGTGCGAGCCGACGGGCCGCGGCGCCGAGCCCCAGGTCTCCACCACGGTGGCGATGGCAACGCCCTTGCCGGCCTTCGCCCAGGCCTCGGCCTGTCCGAGGATGTCGTCGTCGGTCGAGAGCATGGTCGCCTCCCTGCAGGGTGTCCAACGCTTAAGACATCGGATGATCGGGGGCGGTATGCAAGGGAAGTGGCTGCATCGATGAAGTGCGTCCTTCGAGGCTCGCTATCGCTCGCTCCTCAGGATGAGGAGGACGGGTACTGCAGCAGGTCGAGGCGCGTTGAGCACCGCTCCCGATTGTCAGACGCTGATGCAATTCTCTCCCCTCCTCATCCTGAGGAGCGAGCCCCCGGCGATGCGCCAGCATCGTCCGGCCGGCGAGCCTCGAAGGACGCACCTGCCCGATGCAGGGCACTGGGTTGCCCCCTCATCACGCCGACTTCAGCCATCGCCGCGGGTCATGGCTGCGGTCCGACCGCCGCGCGTCGAGGACGGCCACGAGATCGGCCACGGCGGCGATGTTGTGGATGGTGCGGAACTCGTCGACATGCGGCAGCAGCGCACGGATGCCCTGGGCCTTCGCCTGGAAGCCGTCGAAGCGCAGCAGCGGATTGAGCCAGATGAGCCGCCGGCAGGAGCGGTGCAGGCGGTCGGCCTCGCGGGCGAGGTCCTCCGTGCCGTCGCGCTCGAGGCCGTCGGTGACCAGCAGCACGACGGCTCCCCCTGAGAGCACCCGCCGCGACCACAGCTTGTTGAAGGCGTGCAGCGAGGGGGCGATGCGCGTGCCGCCGGACCAGTCGTCGACGCCCGCCGTGCAGGCCGCCAGGGCCTCGTCGGGATCGCGCGCCTTCAGCATGCGGGTGATGTTGGTCAGCCGCGTGCCGAAGGTGAAGGCGTGGA
>CAZEZD010000271.1:0-4552 GCA_964516115.1 uncultured Hyphomicrobiales bacterium | reverse complement strand
TCGGCATGCCCGGCGTCATCGTGCCGCGCAAGACGGTGGCGGAGGTGCAGCGCCTCGCCGAGGACCCGGACGCTTCGGCGACGGTGGAGCTGTCGACCGCCAAGATCCGCTTCCGCTTCGGCGAGACGGTGCTGACCTCCAAGCTCATCGACGGCACCTTCCCCGACTATGCCCGGGTCATTCCGCTGGCCAACGACAAGATCCTCACCGTCGAGAAGGGTGAGTTCGCCGCCGCCGTCGACCGCGTTTCGACCGTCTCCTCCGAGCGCGGCCGCGCCGTGAAGCTCTCCGCGACCGACGGCAAGCTGACCCTGTCGGTCACCAACCCGGATTCAGGCAGCGCCACGGAGGAGATCGAGGTCTCCTACGAGGCCGACGGCATCGATATCGGCTTCAACTCGCGCTACCTGCTGGACATTACCAGCCAGATCGATGGCGACACGGTGGAGCTGAAGCTCGCCGATCCCGGTTCGCCGACGCTGATCCATGACCCCGCGGGCCCCGGCGCGCTCTATGTGCTGATGCCGATGCGGGTCTGACCGGTGGCCGCGACGATCATCGACGGCAAGGCCGTCGCCGCCCGCGTGCTGGCGCAGGTGAAGACGGCGGCCGACGCCTTCCGCGTCACAAAGGGACGCCCGCCCGGTCTTGCCGTGGTGCTGGTCGGCGAGGACCCGGCGAGTCAGGTCTATGTCCGCAGCAAGGGCCGCGAGGCGGATGCCGCCGGCTTCCGCTCTGAGCAGAACACACTGCCGGACACGACGAGCGAGGCCGATCTTCTCGCCCTTGTCGCCCGCCTGAACGCCGACCCCGGTATCGACGGCATCCTCGTCCAGTTGCCGCTGCCGAAGGGTATCGACGCCGAGACGGTGCTGATGGCCATCGACCCGGCCAAGGACGTCGACGGCTTCCACCCGATCAATGTCGGGCTGCTGGGATCGGGCGCCACCGCCAGGGCGCTGGTGCCCTGCACACCGGCCGGCAGCCTCATCCTCATCGAGAGCGTCCTCGGCCCCTCGCTCGCCGGCAAGCACGCCGTGGTCGTCGGCCGATCCAACATCGTCGGCAAGCCGGTCGCCCAGCTCCTGCTGCAGCGCGATGCGACGGTGACCATCGCCCATTCGCGCACCGCCGACCTTCCCGCCGTCTGCCGCGGCGCCGACGTTCTCGTCGCCGCCGTCGGACGCCCCGAGATGATCCGCGGCGACTGGGTGAAGCCGGGCGCCGTCGTCATCGACGTCGGCGTGAACCGCATTCCCGCGCCCGAGCGCGGCGAAGGCAAGACGCGCCTCGTCGGCGACGTCGCCACGGCGGAAGCCGCCGTGCATGCCGCCGCTATCACGCCCGTGCCGGGCGGCGTCGGTCCCATGACCATCGCGCTGCTGATGGCCAACACGGTCACCGCCGCCCACCTGCGCGAAGGGCTGGAGCGCCCGCGCTTCACGGCCTGATGGGAGCCGCCATGGCGCAGAGCTTCGTCATCATCGGAGCCGGCGCCATCGGATGCCATGTCGGCGGCCTGCTGGCGGCAGCCGGCGCAGACGTCGTCTTCGTCGCCCGCGGCGCGCGTCACGAAGCTCTCGCCCGCCGGGGCCTCGTCGTCGGCGACATCGACGGGCGCGAGACTGCCCTGTCGCCCCACCGCTACAGGGTCGCCACCACAGTGCCGGAGGCCGCCGCGCTGGCCGGCGCCGACCCCTTCCTCATCCTCTGCACCAAGGGCGGCGCAACGATGGACGCCGCCGGCGAGGCGGGCCGCGCCTTCGCCGCCGGCACGCCGATCCTGTCGCTGCAGAACGGCGTCGACAATGGCGCGCGCATCCGCGCGGCCGCCCCCGGCCTCGTCGCTCTCGCAGGCATGGTGCCGTTCAACGTCACGCTCGACCCGGATGCGAACGGCCGCCTGGTCGCCCGCCGCACCACCTCTGGCGTCCTTCACGCCGAGGACCATGCTTCGACGCGCGCCATCGCCCCCGTCTTCGACAGGGCGGGTTTGCCGCTTCACTGCGTTGCCGACATGACCTCCGTGCAGTGGGGGAAGCTGCTTCTCAACCTCAACAATCCCGTCAACGCCCTCTCCGGCCTGCCGCTGCGCGAGGAACTCATGGACCGCGACCACCGGCGCGTGCTGGCCCTGCTGCAGGACGAGGCCCTCGCCGCCATGAAGGCGGCCGGCATCCATCCGGCGAAGGTCGGGGCTGCACCGCCGCGCCTCATCCCCTTCATCCTGCGGCTTCCGACCTGGGCCTTCGCGCGCATCGCCGCCGGCATGCTGACGATTGCCCCGACGGCGCGCTCCTCCATGGCCGACGACGTGGCTGCGGGACGCCCGACCGAGATCGACGATCTCTCCGGGGCGGTGGTCAGGCTGGCCGAGGCCCGTGGCGGCAAGGCTCCGGCCAATGCCCGGGTGGCGGCGCTCGTCAAACGCCATCGCCCGGACCTGCGGATGACGGGAGCCGAACTCTTGCGGCACGTCTCGGCAGCCCGCTGAGCCCGTCGACAACCCATGGACCGTGCGGGCATCCGGCCTGGCGCATTCAGCTTGCTATCCGGGGCGAAAGGGCGCTGCGTCGAGGTGGCTCCGCCCCATTCGGGGACAGCCCGAGAAGGATCACAACAATGACCGCTCTTCCTCACGCAGGTCTCGGCCGGCGCATGATACGGCCATGTCTGGTCGTCATCGCCGCATTGACCCTGACGTCCACGGTAGCGCTCGCCGACTGCAAGCCGCAGGTCAGTGGGCAGGGACTGCCCTCACGCACCAATGCAGCGGCACAGCTCGCCGCCCGCGCGGCCTGGCAGCTCAACGCCGGCAACCAGTACGGTGCCGCCTATGCACGCTGGGTCAGGGCCCAGCAGAAGCAGGAAGCGGTGTGCTCGACGACGGGCAGCACGCCCAACAGGCGGCACACCTGCACCTTCAGGGCCAATCCCTGCAGCTGACGGATCTGCGCGCCCGAGTTGCGGCCGGCTGGCTGCAAGGCGGGTGCGTCCATTGCTGATGGTAGCTCCTCGATCGCGGTGAGCATGGTCCCTGACCGGTCATGGATGGCTGCGGCCTCGCGGAACTCTTGATTTTGCGGCGCAAAGCCTCGATATCCGGGCCAACCTTTTCACCACAGGCGAGTTGCCATGACCAACCCGAAGAACGGGCACGACGAAGTGCCGATCGACGAGGCGAACCAGACCGCCGAAGGCCCCGGGGCGGAAGCCACCCTGGCCGATGCCGGCCCGGCACTGCTGGAGGCCGCGCGCGCCGAGGCGCGCGATATGAAGGACCGCATGCTCCGCACCCTGGCGGAAATGGAGAACCTCAGGAAGCGCACCGAGCGTGAGGTGGCGGATTCCCGTACCTATGGCGTGACCTCCTTCGCCCGCGACATGCTCAACGTCGCCGACAACATGCGCCGCGCCTTCGACACCCTCCCCGAGGACGCCCGACCGGCCGACGGACCGCTCAAAGCCTTCGTCGAGGGCATCGACCTGACCGAGCGCGAACTTCTCAAGACGCTGGAGAAGCACGGCGTGAAGAAGATCGAGCCGGACGGCCAGAAGTTCGACCCGAACCTGCATCAGGCCATGTTCGAGATTCCCAACGCCGAACTGCCCAAGGGCACCGTGGTGCAGACCGTGCAGGCCGGCTTCGTCATCGGCGAGCGCGTGCTACGGCCCGCCCTCGTCGGCGTCTCCACCGGTGGGCCCAAGGCGGCGCCGCAGCCGGCCCCCACCGGGGAAGGCTGACGGCCATGACCGGGCTCCTGCCCTGGCTTGAATGGGCGGGAGTGGCGGTGTTTGCGCTGACCGGTGCGCTGGTCGCGGCGCGCAAGCAGATGGACCCCTTCGGCTTCGCGCTTCTCGGCACCGTCACCGGAATCGGCGGCGGCACGCTGCGCGACGTGCTGCTCGGAGCGCGGCCGGTGCCGTGGATCCTCGATCCCACGGTGGTGATCATCTGCGCTGTCGTGGCGCTCGCCGCCTTTTTCACCGCCCATCATTTCGAGCGTGAGGGCCGCGCCCGCACCATCCTGTGGGCCGACGCAATGGGCCTCGCGCTCTTCACGGTGACCGGGACGGCCAAGGCCCTCGCGGCCGGCGCTCCGGCGATTTCGGCGGTTCTGCTCGGGGTCGTGACCGCCACCTTCGGCGGCATCATCCGCGACATTCTTGCCGGCGACGTGCCGCTGGCGTTGCGACGTGACGTCTATGTCACGGCCTCGCTCGCCGGCGCCATCGCTTTTGTTCTGGCAAACCGGTTCCTGTCGCCCGCTTTCGACGATCTTCTCGGCTTCGCCGTGGTCTTCACCATTCGCGGGCTCGCCATCGCCCGCAGTTGGTCCCTGCCGCAATATGGCGGCCGGCGGGACTGATCCAGACTACTCCACCTTCTCCAGTATCCGCCGCGGCGGACAGCGGAGGCCCGGCTCGTGTCCGCAGCTCGCCAGCGAATAGAGGATGGCGCCGGCACGACCGATCAGGTTCTCCAGCGGGATGAAGCCCATGGAGGCGAAGCGGCTGTCGGAGGAATTGTCGCGGTTGTCGCCGAGCATGA
>CAZEZD010000270.1:0-4554 GCA_964516115.1 uncultured Hyphomicrobiales bacterium | reverse complement strand
CTGAGCGCCCAGCGCTGCCTCATAGGCGATCATGCCGGCCGGCAGCGGTCCCTCGCCGGCGAAGATGACGTGCTTCAGATCCGGGCATCGCGGTCGCAGCGCCTCCGCCATGTCGACGAAATCGTCGCCGACCAGCAGCACCCTGGCGCCGCAGTCCTGCATGAGGTAGGCCGTCTCGGGCAGGGCATAGCGGGTCGAGACCGGCACTGCGATGCCGCCGGCCCACAAGGTGGCGAAGAAGAACTCGAGATAGCGGTCGGAGGAATGCGAGAGCATGGCGACACGGTCGCCGGGGCCGACGCCGAGGCCCTGCAGCACGCCGGCGAGGCGCGCCACGCGGTCGGCGAAATCGGTCCACGTCCAGCGCCGCTCCGCGAAGACCACGGCCGTTTTGGCGGGGAACAAGCGGCGCGCACGATGCACCGCGAGGGTGAGCTGCATCGTCATGGCCTGCGTCCCCGCACGTCGCCGCGATGCCGTGCCGTCCTCGTCATGCCGCCTGCCCTGATCCGCGCCGGACTTGCCGCCGGCTGTCATCACTTCATGAAGCGATGTTTCTCACAATGAAATGATGTTCCGCAAGCGGGACGGATGACGGAGGGCTGGGGGATAGGCCGGGACAGCAACGGCGCGCCCGGACCTCATGTCCGGGCGCTGGTCGGCAACGATGTTCGTCCAGAGGGTCAGCCGCGATTGTCCCGCGCAGCCTGGGCGTTCTTTGTCTGCTGCGACACGCTGCCGACCTTGGCGCGGTTGACGCGGGTCTGGCGCTTGGCGTTCTCGATCGGCCGCATGCCCTTGCCGGCGCTGCGCCCCGAGGGCCGGGTATCGCCGCCGGCCTCGGCCTTCATGGCGAGAGCGCGCCGCGCAGAGGTCTTCAAGGTTTCTCGCGCCTCGATGGCGCTTCGGCGCGACAACTCTTTGTTGAGTCGCTTCAGCGCGCTGGCGAGGACCTGCTTGCGGCGCGCCGGCTTGTCGACATTGCCGGGAAAGCTGCCGCCGCGCGCATCGGCCTTGCCGCGGATGCTGCGCCGCATGCTGCGGACGAAGCCACGCTCCTTTGCCAGCATGTCCCGGATGCGCACCCGAACATCCCCGAGCGCCTTGTCGTCCGCGTCGAGGATGGCGGGATGGTGCGTCGGCGCGAGCATGTCGATTTCGTCATGCTTCATCAGTTGGGCTTCGGCTTTGATCGGCAGCGTCATGGCGTGCAACTCTCCTCGATGAGCGCCGGTCCGTGGAGCGGTCCGGAGCTATACCGGGAAGATAACGCGCGAGATGGCGCGGCGATCCGCGCTGCGAGCCTGTGTCGCAGAGGCGAGGGCGCGCATGCAGCCGCCCGCTCAGATCTCGTAGCTGAAGGCCGCCACCGCCTCCTGCGCCAGGATCTGGTCCATGGACCGCGACGGCTCGGCGCAGCCGGCCGTGCCGACCGGTTTGGCCGGAACGCCGGCAACCGTCGTGTTCGGCGCGACGGGGTGGAGCACCACCGACCCTGCGGCGACGCGGGCGCATCGACCGATCTCGATGTTGCCGAGGATCTTGGCCCCCGCACCGATCAGGACCCCGCGGCGCACCTTCGGATGGCGGTCGCCAGCCTCCTTGCCGGTGCCGCCCAGGGTCACGCCCTGCAGGATCGACACGTCGTCCTCGATCACGGCGGTCTCGCCGACAACGAGGCCGGTGGCATGGTCAAGAAACACGCCCTTGCCCATGACCACGGCCGGGTTGATGTCGGTCTGGAAGACCTCCGAGGAACGGCTCTGCAGGTAGAGCGCGAAATCGCTGCGTCCCCGGCCGAGCAGCCAGTGGGCGATGCGATGCGTCTGGATGGCGTGGAAGCCCTTGAAGAACAGCACAGGCTCGATCAGGCGGTCGGCGGCCGGGTCGCGGTCCACTACGGCCGCGGCGTCGGCGCGCATGGCGGCGGCGATGGAAGGGGATGACTCCAGCGCCTCGGCGAAGGCGTCGTGCAGCACGTCGGCAGGGACGTCGCCGGTGGCGAGCCGGGCCGAGATGCGTCGCGCCACCGCGTCCTCGAAGGACGAAGCGCGGCCGATCGTGCGCAGCACCAGCGTCGCCAGTTCCGGACTGGTCGAGGCCATGGCGTTGGCCTCGCTGCGCAGGCGATGCCAGGCGAGATCGGCGGTGTCGGACGGCAGCGGGATGATGGTTCCGGCTGTCTGGGGCTTGACCATGACGGACTTATCCTCCGCAGGGTGGGGTGACGGGGAATAAGGCCCCTGTCTGTCCGCCATTCAAGTCAATTCGGCGGGATAGAATTCTCGTCTGCCGTGCCCGCCGAGGGGAGAACGCCGTTGCTGTGGTGGCCCGCGGCCAGAGAATTTCGCTCCGGTGAGACGGCGCACCAGTCCGTCGGCTCGCTCACACCGCCATGGCCTGCTTCTCGCGTCGGCGTTGCACCGAGGAGGGGATCCGGAGCGCCTCTCGGTACTTGGCGACCGTCCGGCGGGCGATGTCGATGCCCGCCTCCTTGAGCTTGTCCATGATGGCGTCGTCGGACAGCACGTCGTCCGGCGTCTCGGCGTCGATCATCTGCTTGATGCGGTAGCGGACGGCCTCGGCCGAGTGGCTCTCGCCGCCGACTTCCGAGTTGGCGATCGACGAGGTGAAGAAATACTTCATCTCGAAGATGCCGCGGCTGGTGGCGATCGACTTGTTGGAGGTGACGCGCGAAACGGTGGATTCGTGCATGCCGATGGCGTCGGCGATGGTCTTGAGGTTCAGCGGCCTCAGATACTGCACGCCGAGGGCGAAGAAGGCGTCCTGCTGGCGGACGATCTCGGTCGCCACCTTCAGGATGGTGCGCGCGCGCTGGTCGAGGGCGCGGGCGAGCCAGGTCGCCGTCTGCAGCGCGTCGGCGAGAAAGGTCTTCTCCGTGTCCTTCTTCGTCGTCTTCGACACCCGCGCGTAATAGCTCTGGTTGACCAGCACCCTCGGCAGGGTTTCGCTGTTCAGCTCGACGATCCAGCCGCCGTCCGGGCCGGCGCGCACCATGACGTCCGGCACCAGCGGCTGGACGGGCGCGAAGCCGAAGGCGAGGCCCGGCTTCGGGTTGAGACGGCGGATCTCCGCCACCATGTCGGCGAGGTCCTCGTCGTCGACACCGCAGACCTTCTTCAGCGCCGGATAGTCGCGCTTGCCGAGCAGATCGAGATGGGCGACCAGCGCCTGCATGGCGGGGTCGAACCGATCCTTGTCGCGCAACTGGATCGACAGGCATTCGGCGAGGTTGCGCGCCGCGACGCCGGAGGGCTCGAAGCTCTGGATCACCTCAAGCACGCTGGTGACGTCCTCGATCTCGGCGCCCAGCCTGTCGGCGACCTCCTCGACGGTGACGGTGAGATAGCCGGCATCGTCCACCGCATCGATCAGCATCTGCCCGATCAGGCGGTCCGCCAGGGTCTCGACCGCGAGGGTGAGCTGGTTGGAGAGGTGGTCGGCCAGCGACAGGTCGGCCGAGACGAAGGCCTCGAGATTGTAGTCCTCGTTGTCGCTGCCGCCCGAGCCGACATTCGACCAGGACGAGGTCATCGGGTCGGAGGCGGCGTCCGCGTGCCGGGTTTCCGGCCCCTTGTCGTCGGGGAAGACGTTCTCAAGGTCGGTGCCGAGGCGCTCCTCGATGTCGGTGCGGCTGTTGCCCATGTCGTCGCCGAGCCAGTCCCCGGCCTGCGCATCGCCCGGGTCGGCGGCGGCCGGAGCCTCGGGCGCCTCGCCCTCGACGGCAGGCTCGGGCGCATCGGCGCGCTCCAGCAGCGGGTTCTTCTCCAGCTCCTGCTCGACATAGGCCACGAGGTCGAGATTCGACAGCTGCAGGAGCTTGATGGCCTGCATGAGCTGGGGCGTCATCACCAGCGACTGGCCGACGCGGAGCTCTAGTCTGGCGGACAGGGCCATCGGTTCAGGCGCATCCCTCGGGTATCTTGCGCCGCATCATAGAAGGCCGACGGCGCGAACAGCAAGGTTCATGCCATGATTCCAATGACTGAGGGGTTAAAGGTGGCCGCGGCCGCCTGCCGCAGCGTCAGAGGCGGAATTCCTCGCCGAGATAGAGCCGCCGCACATCGGGGTTCGAGACGATCTCGTTCGGCGTGCCCTCCATCAGAACCTGCCCGGAATGGATGATGTAGGCGCGGTCGATGAGGCCGAGCGTCTCGCGCACATTGTGGTCGGTGATGAGTACGCCGATGCCGCGCTCCTTCAGGTGGCGGACAAGGTTCTGGATGTCGCCTACCGCGATAGGGTCGATGCCGGCGAAGGGTTCGTCGAGCAGCATGAAGGACGGCCGCGTCGCCAGCGCACGGGCGATCTCCAGGCGCCGCCGCTCGCCGCCCGACAGTGCGATGGCCGGGCTCTTGCGCAGCCGGGTGATGGAGAACTCCTCGAGCAGTTCGTCGAGGTCGCGCTCGCGCTTGGCCTTGTCTCTCTCGGTGACCTCCAGCACGGCGCGGATATTGTCCTCGACATTGAGGCCGCGAAAGATCGAGGCCTCCTGCGGCAGGTAGCCGATGCCGAGGCGGGCGCGCCGGTACA
>CAZEZD010000269.1:0-4562 GCA_964516115.1 uncultured Hyphomicrobiales bacterium | reverse complement strand
CCGGATGCTGTCAAAATAGGGCGAGTCGATTTTCATGGGGGTCCGGCGAAGCAGATTGGCAATTATGGGGTCCAGGGCCGCCAGCGGCAAGGCGAGGCGGTGAGGCGGTGCCCTCCGGGGCCGCCCCCTTGACCGGGCCGGACCGGGCTGTGCAGGGTCCTTCGCCAACACGACCAGGCCTCCCGAGGAAATGCCCCCATGTCGATCATCCTGCGCTCGTCGCCTTTTTCCCCCTTCGGCCGCAAGGTGAAGCTGGCGATGATGCATCTGGGCCAATTCTCCGGCATCGAGGTCGTCAACACCGATACGATGAGCGCCGAGGATCCGATCCGCGCCCAGAACCCGCTGGGCAAGATTCCCGCTCTCATCCTCGACGACGGCATGGTGGTCTATGACAGCCGCGTCATCCTCGAATGGGTGGATCTCCAGGCGGGCGGCGGCGTGATCATCCCCGCCGAACCCCGCAAGCGCATCGAAGCCCTCACCCTGCAGGCGCTGGCCGACGGCATCATGGATGCCGGCATCCTGCAGCGCTACGAGGTCATGTTCCACAGCGAGGACCGTCGCGACGAGAAGTGGCTCACCCACCAGCGTGACAAGGTGGCGCGGGCGCTCAAGACCCTCGAGGCCGCGCCGCCTGCCGTCGAGGTCCATGTCGGCACGATCACGCTGGCCTGCGCGCTCGCCTACCAGGACTTCCGCTTCGAGGGCAAATGGCGCGCCGGCCATCCCCGTCTCGTGGCCTGGCTCGACGCCTTCGCCGCGCTGATGCCGGAGGCCTGGGCCGAGACGAAGCCCGTCATCTGAGCCGGAGGCTCATTCAAGCCCCAGGCGCAGCGCCGCCGCTGCCGCGATCGGCCCGAGAACCACGCTCATCAGGCTCAGCCCGACCAGGATGGTGAAGGGCTGGCCGAAGGGCAGCGGGCCGACGATCGCGGAGGTGGTGGCGGCGACGCCGAAGATCAGGACGGGGATCGTCAGCGGCAGCACCAGGATCGCCATCAGCAGGCCGCCGCGCCGGAGGCTGACGGCGAGCGCCGCGCCGACGGCGCCGATGAGGCTCAGCGCCGGGGTGCCCGCCGCCAGCGTCAGGACGACGGCGCCCATCGCCTCCGGCGGCACGTTGAGGAAAAGCCCGAGCATGGGGGCGGCCGCGACCAGCGGCAGGCCGGTCGCCAGCCAGTGCGCCGCCGCCTTCGCCGCGATGACCAGCGGCAGCGGCGCCGGCGCCATCAGCATGAGGTCGAGCGAGCCGTCGTCGGCATCCGCCTGGAACAGCCGGTCGAGGCCGAGCAGCGTCGCGAGCAGCGCACCGATCCACAGGATGGCCGGGCCGATCCGCGCCAGGAGGTTCATGTCCGGCCCGACCCCGAAGGGCACGATGGTGACGACGGCGAGGAAGAACACGACGCCCACCATGGCGCCGCCGCCGATGCGGACGGCAAGGCGCAGGTCGCGCAGGAAGACGGCCTTGAGGGGTGCGATCATGACGCCCGCCCGATCGCCAGTTCGCGCGTCGGCAGGCCGAGCGGCCCGTGGGTGGCCGCGAGGATCATGCCGCCGCCGGCGACATGCTCCACCATGATGCCGGCGAGGACCTTCTGGCTGGCAAGGTCAAGGGCTGCGGTCGGCTCGTCCAGAAGCCAGACCGGGCGGGCCACCGTCAGGAGGCGCGCGAGCGCCAGCCGCCTCCGCTGGCCGGCCGAGAGATAGCCTGCCGGCAGATCGGCCAGATGATCGATGCCGAGCCGGCCGAGCGCCGTTCCGGCATCCGTGCCGCCGCCGCCGAGGTAGTCTGTCCAGAAGGCGAGGTTCTCGGCGACCGTCAACGATCCCTTGAAGGCGTCCTGGTGGCCGCAATAGTGGCACTGCTCGCCGATGGTCGCCTCGTCGTCGCCGCCGTCGAGCATCAGGCGCCCGGCCTCGATGCGGACGAGACCTGCGATCAGGCGGAGAAGACTCGATTTCCCGGCCCCGTTCGGACCGGTCACCTGCACGGCCTCGCCGCTCGCGACGGCGAAGCTAAGCCCGGCAAACACGACCCGTCCGCCGCGCTGGCAGGTCAGGGCATCGGCGGTGAGGCGCATCATGCCGCATTCCTACGCGACGAAAGGGTGATCTGCGAGGCGAGATTAGCGCTTCTAACCATATGGCGGGCTGATTGGAATCCCTCTATAACGCCGCCGATCGGCCGCCGCGTCTTCCCGCGTCGTTTTGAAGTCCTCCGCCCCGGGCGCGACGTCGGCCTCCAGAATGAGGGGATCATCGCCACATGTCGCTCGACAGCTTCAAGGCCCGCAAGACGCTCAAGGTCGGCTCCAAGTCCTACGTCTATTACAGCCTGAAGGAGGCCGAGAAGAACGGCCTCGCCGGCATTTCGGCCCTCCCCTTCTCGATGAAGGTGCTGCTCGAGAACCTGCTGCGCGCCGAGGACGGCCGCTCCGTCACCAAGGCCGACATCGAGGCGGTCGCCGCCTGGATCAAGGACAAGGGCAAGGCGGGCAAGGAGATCGCCTTCCGCCCGGCCCGCGTGCTGATGCAGGACTTCACCGGCGTGCCCGCGGTCGTCGACCTCGCCGCCATGCGTGACGCCATGAAGGCGCTCGGCGGCGACCCGCAGAAGATCAACCCCCTCGTTCCCGTCGACCTCGTCATCGATCATTCGGTCATCGTCGACGAATTCGGTTCGCCCAAGGCCTTCAAGAAGAACGTCGACCTCGAATATGCCCGCAACGGCGAGCGCTACCGCTTCCTGAAGTGGGGCCAGCAGGCCTTCAAGAACTTCTCCGTCGTGCCGCCCGGCACCGGTATCTGCCATCAGGTGAACCTCGAATACCTCGCCCAGACCGTCTGGACGAAGAAGGAAAAGGCCGTGAAGACGGTCAAGGGCAAGAAGACGACCGTCACCTACGAGGTCGCCTATCCCGACACGCTGGTCGGCACCGACAGCCACACCACCATGGTCAACGGCCTTGCCGTTCTCGGCTGGGGCGTCGGCGGCATCGAGGCCGAGGCCGCCATGCTCGGCCAGCCGCAGTCCATGCTGCTGCCCGAGGTCATCGGCTTCAAGCTGACCGGCCGGCTGAAGGAGGGCGTCACCGCCACCGATCTCGTGCTGACCGTCACCCAGATGCTGCGCAAGAAGGGCGTCGTCGGCAAGTTCGTCGAGTTCTACGGCCCCGGCCTCAACAACATGACGCTGGCCGACCGCGCCACCATCGCCAACATGGCCCCGGAATACGGCGCCACCTGCGGCTTCTTCCCCGTCGACGACGAGACGCTGAACTACCTGACCACCTCGGGCCGCAAGCCGGCGCGCATCGCGCTGGTGGAGAAATATTCCAAGGCCCAGGGGCTGTTCCGCACCAAGGCCTCGCCCGACCCGGTCTTCACCGACACGCTGGAGCTCGAACTCGACACCGTGGTGCCGTCGATGGCGGGTCCGAAGCGCCCCGAGGGCCGCGTCGCCTTGGAAGCGGTCGGCGCCGGCTTCGCCGATGCGATGGAGAAGGACTACAAGAAGGCGGCCGAGATGGGCCGCCGCGTGAAGGTCGAAGGCCGGGATTACACCCTCGGTCATGGTGACGTCGCGATCGCCGCCATCACCTCCTGCACCAACACCTCGAACCCCGCCGTGCTCTTCGCCGCAGGCCTCCTCGCCCGCAACGCGGTCGCCAAGGGGCTGAAGACCAAGCCCTGGGTGAAGACCTCGCTCGCCCCCGGCAGCCAGGTCGTCGCCGAGTACCTGGCGAATTCGGGCCTGCAGAAGGATCTCGACAAGCTCGGCTTCAACCTCGTCGGCTTCGGCTGCACCACCTGCATCGGCAACTCCGGCCCGCTGCCGGCCGAGATCTCCAAGGCGATCAACGACAACGGCCTGATCGCCTCGGCCGTGCTCTCCGGCAACCGCAACTTCGAGGGCCGCGTCTCGCCGGACGTGCAGGCGAACTACCTCGCCTCGCCGCCCCTCGTCGTCGCCTATGCGCTGGCCGGTTCGGTCACCATGGACCTGACCAAGGAGCCGCTCGGCACCGACAAGAAGGGCAACCCGGTCTATCTGCGCGACATCTGGCCCTCCTCGCAGGAGATCAACGCCTTCATCGCCAAGAACGTCACCAAGAAGCTCTTCAAGGAACGTTATGCCGACGTGTTCAAGGGCGACGCCAACTGGGCAAAGGTGAAGGCGCCGACCGGCCAGACCTATGCCTGGGACGACAAGTCAACCTATGTGCAGAACCCGCCCTATTTCGTCGGCATGGACATGAAGCCGGACGCCGTCAGCAACATCGAGGGCGCCCGCATCCTCGGCCTGTTCGGCGACAAGATCACCACCGACCACATCTCGCCGGCCGGCTCCATCAAGGCGGCGAGCCCGGCGGGCAAGTATCTCATCGACAACAAGGTCGATGTCGCCGACTTCAACCAGTACGGCACGCGCCGCGGCAATCATGAGGTGATGATGCGCGGCACCTTCGCCAACATCCGCATCCGCAACCACATGATGGGTCCGAACGGCAAGGAAGGCGGCTTCACGATCCACTATCCCTCGAAGGAGGAGATGT
>CAZEZD010000268.1:0-4570 GCA_964516115.1 uncultured Hyphomicrobiales bacterium | reverse complement strand
CGCCCTCGGTGTCGATCGGCAGGCGCGTGTTGGCGCGGATCATCGCCATCAGCGTATCGTTCAGCTTGCCGCGATCGGCGAGCTTCAGGAGCGGGATGTAGAGCCCCTCCATGAACACGTCGGTCCCGTCCGGGCCGAAGCCGATGCCGCCGATATCCATGAGGTGGCTGGTGCAGGAGAACAGACCGACGAGCTTGCCCCTGTGGAACGCCGGGGTCGTCAGGACGAAGTCGTTGAGATGACCCGTTCCCATCCAGGGATCGTTGGTGATGTAGATGTCACCCGGCTTCATCGTCTCGACGGGAAAGACGCGGACGAAGTGCTTGACGCTCTCGGCCATGGAATTGACGTGGCCGGGCGTACCGGTGACGGCCTGGGCCAGCATGTTGCCCTCGCGGTCGAAGACGCCAGCGGAGAGGTCGCCCGCCTCGCGCACGATGGGTGAGAAGGCGGTGCGCAGCAGCACCTGCGCCTGCTCCTCGACCACCGCGATGAGGCGGTTCCACATGACCTGCAGTTCGATGTCGGAAAGCTTGCTCATGACGGTCACTTTCCCTTCTTCGCAGCGGACTTGGCGGCAGGCTTGGCTTTGGCGGCGGGTTTGGCTTTGGCGGCGGACTTGCGGGCCGTCAGTACGAGGCCGAGGCCGGCGTCGATGGCCGCGTCGAACGTGGCGGTGACGTAGGTCGATGTGCCCGCCTCGACGATGATGGCGGGCCCCTCGATGCGCGCGCCCGGCGTCATGGCGAGCCGGTCGTACATCGGCACCTTCACCATCTTGCCCGACTTCCCGTCGAAGACCGGCCGCACGCCGATCGGCTTCGGACCCGCCTTGGCCTTCGGCTTGCCGAGCACGGCCGGCCTCGCCGTGTCGGTCGTCACCAGCACGGCCCAGGAGAGGATCTCAATGGCGGCGCCGGGAATGTGGCGAGCGAAGAGCTGACGATAGCCCGCCTCGAAGGTCTCGCGCATCTTCGCGACATCCTTCTCGACCAGCGCGCGGTTGGGCAGCGCCACCGCGATCTCGTGCCCCTGCCCCGCATAGCGCATGAAGGCGGTGCGGGTTTCGGTCAGCTTGCGGTTGCCGGCGGCGGCCTTGGCGAGAGCCGTCGCCTCGGCGCTCATGGTCGACAGAAGGCGGTTCGCCTCCTTGAGGTCGAACCTGTCCAGCCGCATGAACTTCGAATGGACGAGCTCATAGGCCGCCGGCGCGCGCAGGAAACCGACGGCCGAGCCGACCCCGGCATCGGCCGGGACCACCACGCGGGCGATGCCGAGCTTCTCGGCGAGGCGGGCGGCGTGGAGCGGCGCAGCGCCACCGAAGGCCACCATCGTATGGTCGGAGACGACGACGCCGCGTTCCACCGAATGGACCCGGGCGGCATTGGCCATGTTCTCATCGACGATCTCGGCAACTCCGTGGGCGGCCATGGAGGTCGTGAGCGACAGCGGCTTGCCGACGCTGGCGTCGAGCGCCGCATCCGCCTTCTCCGGATAGAGCTTGATCGCACCCCCGGCGAAGCGTGCCGGTTCGATCTTGCCGAGTGAAACGTCGGCATCCGTCACGGTTGGCAGTTCGCCGCCGCGGCCGTAGCAGGCGGGACCAGGAACCGAGCCTGCCGAGTCCGGGCCGACGGTGATGCGCTTGAGGGCATCGACCCGCGCGATGGACCCGCCGCCGGCGCCGATCTCCACCATCTCGATGACCGGGATGCGGACGGGCAGGCCCGAGCCCTTCATGAAGCGTGACTGGCGATCGACCTCGAAGGTGCGCGCCTTGTAGGGCGTGGCATCGTGGATCAGGCAGATCTTCGCGGTGGTGCCGCCCATGTCGAAGGACAGAACCTTGTCCTCGCCCCGCTCGGCGGCGATGTAGGCGGCGAGGATGGCGCCGCCGGCCGGACCGGACTCGACAAGGCGGATGGGAAAGCGCGCCGCGGTCTCCAGCGTCGCCAGCGACCCGCCCGAGGTCATGAGGTGGATCGGCCTGGAATAGCCCTCGGCGGCGAAGCGCGCCTTCAGGCGGCCGAGATAGCCGGACATCAGCGGCTGCACATAGGCGTTGGCCACGGCGGTGGACGTGCGCTCATACTCGCGCATTTCCGGGCAGACTTCCGACGACAGCGTCACCGCAATTCCCGGCACCTCTTTCGCCAGGATCTCGCGCACCCGCTCCTCATGCGCCGCATTGGCGTAGGAATGAATGAAAGCCACGGCGACGGCCTCGACCTTCTCGGCCTTCAGGGTCTTGGCGACCTTCCGGACGGCGGCCTCGTCGAGATCGATCCAGACCTTGCCCATCACGTCGATGCGCTCGGGAACCGTGAAGCGCAGCTGGCGCGGCACGAGCTGGCGCGGCTTGTCGATGAAGACATCGTATTGATCGTAGCGGCTCTCGTCGGCGATCTCGATCACGTCGCGGAAGCCCTCGGTCGCGATCAGCGCCGTCTTCGCGCCCTTGCGCTCGATCACGGCGTTGGTGGCCAGCGTCGTGCCGTGGACGAAGACGTCGAGATCGGCAAAGCCGATTCCGGCCTCTTCCAGCACGAGACGGGTGCCCTCCACCACAGCCTCTTCCGGCGCCTGCGGGGTCGTCAGCAGCTTGGTGGTGAAGCGCCTGTCCCCCTGCTCGAGGACGATGTCGGTGAAGGTGCCGCCGATATCCGTGGCAAGGCGCGTGATGACTGATTGGGCCATGCGTGAAATCCGGTCCGATCCCCGTTGCGGGACGCGCGCTGCGCCATGCAGCCCTCGCCCTGGAAGCTGTGGATTGTCTCGCACGAAACCCTGGGGCCGACGACTGCCATCCACGCGGGACCAAACATTCATGTGCGCACTTCACGATGTCAACATTTCATCGACAATTCGTCGTTGAAATGTTGTGCAGCCCATTCTGGCGCCAATCGCCCGTATCCTTCGCACATCACTGGCGCACCCCTCTTGCGCCGTCATGGGGCTCGACGCTGGCGCCGTAGCGATGCCACGATCGACCTCATTGCCCGACTATTCGGAGATCACCATGGCACCGAGCCCGCGCCCCATCGTCGAATGGGCCAAGCTGACCGCCCCCGAACTGACCGCCCTCGCCGCCGCCGGTGCCACCGTCCTGCTTCCGGTGGCGTCGACCGAACAGCACGGTCCGCATCTCGGCACCGGCGTCGACACCACGCTCTGCGGCGCGGTGTGCCGCATTGCCGCGGAAAAGGCGATGGACCACCGCCCGGTCGTCGTGGCGCCGACGCTCTGGGTCGGCATGGCCGAGCACCACATGGCGCATGGCGGCACGTTCACCCTCGATATTCCGACCTACAGGGCCGTGCTCCTCTGCCTGATCCGGTCGCTGGCGCGGCATGGGTTCAGGCGGGTGCTGATCGTCAACGGCCATGGGGGCAATATGACGGCCCTCAACGCCTTTCTGCCCGACCTTGAGCGCGAGACGGGCCTTGTCGTTGCGGCGACCACCTATTTCGAACTCGCCCAGCCGGTCTTTGCGCCCTTGCTCGAGGACCAGCAGAGCGTGCTCCATGCCTGCGAGGCCGAGACCGCCATGATGATGGCTGTCGCGCCTGAGGCCGTGCGCGAGGGCAAGATGTCCGAGGCCTTCGGGCCTCATTTCGGCGACCCGCGCGCCGTCCTGTCGCCCCCTGCCCAACGCTTCCGCTCCTTCGCGACGCTCACGGCGTCCGGCGTCCTCGGCGATGCGCGCAAGGCGAACCGCGAGAAGGGCGAGAAGCTCCTCGCTGCAGCCACCGACGCACTGGCCGACGTCATTGTCAGGGGCGTGCCGTGGGAGTGAGCCTCAGCGCACCTGCGCCAGCCATTTCCTGTCGAGCATGACGTGGATGCCCTTGTTGCCGTTGACGACCTGCGTCACCCGCACGTCGGCGACGAGCGACATCAGCGCGAAGGCCTCGTCCCGGTCGAGACCGGAGCGGGCCGTGACCAGATCGATCATGGAGCGCAGCGCGATCTGAACCGCCGTGTCGAGGTCCGGATCGAAGGCCATGGTGAGGACATGGGTCGACGTTTCCGCCATCGGCCAGACGAGGCTCATGTCGTCGCGAACAGTGAGCCTGAACGTACCGATCAACCCGGTCTCGATGGCCGTGATGCAGACCTCGCCGTCGCCCTGCGCGCCATGGGCATCACCCACCGAGAAGTTCGCCCCGTCGATGAAGACCGGCAGGTAGAGCGTCGTGCCGGCCACCAGCTCCTTGTTGTCGAGATTGCCGCCGTTGCGGCGCGGCGGCAGCGTGTTGACCCGGCCCCATTCCGCCGGCGGCGCCACCGCCATGACGCCGAAGAACGGCCGGTCCAGAGCAATCTAGTGGCCCCAGGGCATGGTTGCCACCTTGCGGGCACGGTCGATGCGCGAATGGAACAGGCGCTTGGCCTTCACGTCGTCCGGCAGCGCGCCGACCAGCGGCGCGACGAAGGTGTAGCCCCAGTCGTAGTGCAACTCGATCGCCTCGATATCGACCTGCAGCACCTGTCCGCGCTTCGCCCCCTTCACCGCCACCGGTCCGGTGCAGATGTGACCCAGCAGGTACGGACAGCCAAAACACAAGTG
>CAZEZD010000267.1:0-4595 GCA_964516115.1 uncultured Hyphomicrobiales bacterium | reverse complement strand
GCTTCCGCGGCGAGGAGGTGCCGGCCACCGGCTTCTCCATCGGCGTCTCGCGCCTCGCGGCGGCGCTGAAATCCCTTGGCAAGCTCGGGGCGGAAAAGCCCGTCGGCCCCGTCGTGGTCCTCGTCATGGACCGCGACCAGATCGCCGAGTACCAGAAAATGGTTTCGGAGCTCCGGAATGCTGATCCGCCGATACGCGCCGAGATGTATCTCGGCTCCTCCGGCATGAAGGCACAGATGAAATATGCCGACCGCCGCAACGCGCCGGCCGTCATCATCCAGGGCTCCAACGAGCGCGAGGCCGGCGAGGTCATGATCAAGGACCTCGTCGCCGGTGCCGAGGCCGCCAAGACCATCACCGACAATGCCGAATGGCGCGCCTCGCGTCCGGCGCAGTTCGCGGCGAAGCGCGACGAGCTGGTCGCGAAGATCCGGGAGCTTCTGGCCGGGCGCTGAGGCTCGTCCTCACGCTACCCGGTTCGCCATCATCGCGCGGTTCTTGATGCCGACCAGCACCTCCGCGGCGCTCGGGCTGCGTCGCCCGCAGGGGCCGCTGCCGAAGGCTGCGGGAAGCTGAGGCACCGCCCTGATGTCGCCCGCCGCGCGCCGGGGCGGCGACAAGTCGTCGAGTTGGCGGCGACGCAGGCAGGCGAGCGTCACCTCAGCCTCGGCGAGAACGAGGCCATCGTCCTCCGAGCGTCCCGTCGTCCGTTCCCTGAGCGCCCGCACGGCTTGCTCGGCCTTGACCAGGCGCCGGCCCCGCTCGCAGCGGGCAAGGCGCTGCTCGGCATCGGCCACCCGCTGCTTCTGACGCTCGATCTCGGCGGCCAGCACCTTCAGGCATTGCGTGCCGACGATGCAGTCGGCGGAGAGCGCGGCGATGTCGGTCGCGACCTCCTCCGCCATGTCGGCGAAGCCGGCCCTCACCGCCGCGACGGCACGGCCATCGAGCGTCGCCATGCGGGCCTTCAGGTTGCGCAGCCGGTGCGCCTCCGACTTTTCGGAGGCGATTGCCGCCACCAGTTCGCGCCGGGCGAGGGTCAGATCGCGGGCGGCGACCCGCGCCTGATGGTCGATCAGCGCCATGGCGCTGCGATCGTCGACGCGTCCGGCGCCGACATGCAACTGTCCGTGCATGAGCCTGAACAAGGACTTGAACATTGGCGACCCCATCGCTATGAACATCGTTCACGGATCGGGTGTAGCAAGCTCGTGAACGTCGTTCAAGTCTTTTTTGAACATCGTTCAGATTTTTTCTGAGGGCTCGGAATGTCGATGGACACGGCCGGAAAGCGCGCCAGGCTGCGCGATGACCTGATCGGCGCGGCCGAAGCGGCCATTGCCGCCGGTGGCCTGTCGGCGCTGAAGGCGCGCGCCCTCGCCGAGGCGGCCGGCTGCGCGGTGGGCGCCATCTACAACGTCTTTCCCGACCTCGATGCCCTCATCTTCGCGGTCAATGCCCGCACGCTGGAGAGCCTCGACCGGGTCCTTGCCGCGACCGTCCGTCCGGGCACCGATCCGGAGACCGCCATGCGCCGCCTCGCGCTCGCCTATCATGGCTTTTCCCGCGCCGAACGCCGCCGCTGGACCGCCGTCTTCGCCCACCAGATCCCCGACGGCAGCACGCCGCCGGACTGGTATCTCGGGGTCGTCGGCAAGCTTTTCCGCCACATCGAGGGGCCGCTGACCGAACTCCTGCCGGGATCGACGCCCGAGGTGCGCGCCGGCCTCGCGCGCACGCTATTCTCGGCCACCCACGGCATCGTCTCGCTGGGGCTGGAGGAAAAGCTCGGCCCGGCGCCGGACGAGGTCATCGCCCAGGCCCTCGTGATGATGACGCGAAGCTGGGTGCTCGGCCTGCCGGGCGCGGTGGCGGCGCGCTGACTATTCGACGCGGACCGTCACCGAGGCGCTGCGGCCCTCGCCGTCCACCACCGAGAGGGTCGTGAAGCCCGGCCCGTCGGGCAGGACGTTGGCCTGCCGCTGGGCGCCGAAGCGCCCCGCGGGCCGGCCGTCCACCAGCACGGTGAAGGGCGGACGCCCGCCCGTGGTGCGCACCACCAGTTGTTCCATCTCGCCGCGCGCGGCACCAAGGTCGACGCGCACGCCGTCCGGCGGGAAGGCGATCTTGAGGTCGCGCGTATCGCCCTCCTGCTCGCGGGCCGGGCCGAAGCGGCGGAGCGGCGCGGGCAATTGCGCATGGCTCATCGCAGCGGCCGCCGTGGGGCGCGCCGGCATCGCCGCGGGCGCACCGAGCCGAGCGAAGGCGTCGAAGAGGATGGGGGCTGCCGCCGTGCGACCGGTGATGCCGGGAACCGACGAACCATCCGGCCGCCCGACCCAGACCGCCACCGTGCGCCGGCCGTCGAAGCCCACCGCCCAGGCGTCGCGGAAGCCGTAGGACGTGCCGGTCTTGTAAGCGAGGCGGCCGGTCAGCGCCGCGTCGGGCGCCGGCGCCTCGGTGAGGATATCGCCGATGTGCCAGGCAGCAGCTTCGTCGGTGACGGGTCGGCCGGCTGGCTGCGCCACCCCCATCCGCTCGACCAGCGCGGGCATCTCGCCGCCGCGCGCAAGCCCCGCATAGAGGCTGGCGAGATCGGAGAGCCTCAGGCCGACGCCGCCGAGCCCGACGGCAAGCCCCGGCACCTCGCCGCGCGGCAGCACCGGGCGGATGCCCGCCTGTTCGAGCCGCGAGAAGAAGCGCTGCGGCCCGACCGCCTCCATCAGCGCCACCGCCGGCACGTTCAGCGACATCTGCAGCGCCACGCGCGTCGGCACCGTACCCTGGTAGCCGCGGTCGAAATTCGCCGGCGCATAGGTGCCGAAGCGCGAGGGCCGGTCCTCGATCAGCGTCTCGGGATGGGCGAGCCCGGCCTCATAGGCCATGGCGTAGATGAAGGGCTTCAGGGTCGAGCCCGGCGAGCGCACCGCGCGCGTCATGTCGACGGCGCCCTGCCTCTCATGGTCGAGCGGGTCGGCCGCGCCGATGCGGGCCAGGACCTCGCCACTGCGATGATCGATGGCGATGAGCGCGCCGGAGAGGCGGGTGCCGAGCGAGCGCACCCGCTCGCGCAGCAGCGCCTCGAGGGCCTCCTGCGCCGTGCGGTCATAGGCCATCCGGTGGACACGGCTCGCCGGCTTCGCGGCGATGGCCTCGCCGGCGGCGTGCCAGGCGAAGGTCGGCATCTGGCGGCGCGCGACGGGGACCCGTTCGGCCTTGCCGGAGGCGACCTGCTCGGGCTTCAGCACGCCGGCAAGCAGCATGCGGTCGAGGACGCGGTCGCGGGCACGGCGGGCGGCTTCGGGATGGCGGTCGGGGCGGCGCGCCTCCGGCGACTGCGGGATGGCGACGAGCAGCGCCGCCTCGCCGGGCGACAGCCGGCGCGGCTCCTTGCCGAAATAGGCGAGCGAGGCCGCGCGGATTCCCTCGACATTGCCGCCATAGGGCGCGAGCGAGAGATAGAGGTCGAGCACGCGCTGCTTGCCGAGATCGTGCTCCAGCCGGACGGCGCGCGCCATCTCGCGCAGCTTCACGGCGATGGAGCGCCCGTCCTCGCGCTTGTCGATGAGGCGCGCGACCTGCATGGAGAGGGTCGAGCCGCCCGAGACGATGCGGCCGCTCCTCAGCCACTGCCCGGTGGCCCGGGCGAGCGCCAGCGGGTCGACGCCGGGATGGCTGGCGAAGCGCCGGTCTTCATAGGCCTGGAGCATGCGGAGGAACAGCGGATCGACATCCGCGACGGCGCCGGGGAACCGCCACATGTCGTCGTCGGTCTGGAACGGGCGCAGGAGCCGCCCCTGCCTGTCCACCACCTCGCGGGAATAGGGCGTCGCCGCCCCGTCCGGCCCCTCGCCGGCCCGGTGAAAGGCCACGGAGCCGCCGAGGCCGGCGAGGATGAGCCCGCCGGCCGCAAGGGCCGCCATGGGACGCTTGCGCAAGGCGCGGCTCCCTTACCGTCCGCTGCCCGTCACTTCGGTCTGTCCGACCGCCGTGCGGGCCGCGCGCTCGGGCCGGTACATGTCCTCGATGGTGGCGGGGGGCACCAGATAGCGCCCCGGCGTCACCGCACGGATCATGTAGGCCACCTGCCAGGTGCCGGGACCACCACCGCTGCGGCCATAGGCGGCCATGAAGCGGTCGTCGCGGAAGGCCTTGTAGTCCGGCTGGACCGCTTCCGCCGGCAACCATTTGAGCGCCGAGGTCTCGGCCGAGGCGATGAGACTCGGGTTGTCGATCTCGAAGCCGGCCGGCAGGCGGTCGACCAGCATGATCTGACCGAGCTGCGGATTGGCCTCCGTCACCTGCAGCACCACGACGAGGCGGGTGCCCTGGGCGACGCGGGCGATGTCAGCCGGCTGGCCCGTCAGCGTCATGTAGCGGCGCTGCAGCGTGAAGCCGTTGGACGCGGCAGGCTCCGGCGTCGCCGGCGTGCCGGTGACGGCGACGACGGCACGCACCGCCTCGGGGCCGGTGTTGCGAAGGTCGAGGCCGCGGCCGAGCTCGTCGGAACGGATCGTCCGCGCCAGCGCGCCCTCGTGCGGGCTGCCGCCGACATCGAGGCGAATGCGCCTGGCGTCCTCGATCAGCGCCTGGGC
>CAZEZD010000266.1:0-4641 GCA_964516115.1 uncultured Hyphomicrobiales bacterium | reverse complement strand
CTTTTCTATCCCGGCCAGGTGAACTGGGCGCTGGTCAACAGCACCCGTCATGCCGGGGCCAGCAATGTCACGGCCGGTGTGCCGGTGCGCTATCGCCATAGCGAGGACCAACTCGCCCACTACGGGATCGAGATGGAGTTCAACGCCCCGATCCAGCGTCAGTGGGCCTTCACCCTGCTTGCCGGACTGCTGCTGATCGCGGCGTTCGGTTTCGCGCTCAACACACTCCTCAGCCGGAAAGGCGCCTGATCATGGGTCCCTATCACGCCGTCGTCGTCCACTTTCCGATCGCGCTTCTGGTCACCGCCACGCTGGTGATTGCCCTGCGCGCGCTCTCCGACGGGCCGCTGGCGCTTGCGACCGACCGGGCGCTGGTGCCGTTGCTTACCCTGGGTGTCCTGTCGGCGGTCGCCGCGTTCTCGGTCGGCCTGCTCGTCTGGCCGCTGGAGGCCTCGCTCTCGAGCCCCCTCGCCCGCAACCACGTGCTCGCCGCCGCCTGGACCGTTGCCTACTGGACGCTTCTCCTCGTTACCCGCTGGGTGCAGGGTCCGGCGATCTGGGAGGGTGTCACCCGCTGGGTGATGCTAGGGCTGGCCGGCGTCGGCGGACTCCTGCTCGCCATCACCGGCTCGATCGGCGGTCACCTCATGGGAACGCCGACCGCCGCGTCAAAGGCACTGCGGCTCATGGGGTGGGAAATCTACACCACCTACTATGTGCCGGACGCGACTCTCGCGCTGATCGTGGTGTCGGCGATCGCTCTGGTCGCGCTCGGTCTCTGGGGCCGGCGCGCCGCGGTCGCGTGAGGGGGGGAGCCTGACTTCCCGGTAGCCCTCGACCCTTCCAAACGAGGGGTGGAAAAGGCTACCGGGCATCATTCCTGATCGCGGGTCCAAGCGCCGGTCACCAACGGCCGAACCGCGGGCAGATGCCCGAACCGCCGCGATCCCACCGCGACCCTAGAGGTCGCGCACGGACTTTCCGTCCGCGACCGCTGACGGCGGATAGACGATGACCCGCTCGCCGGGCGACACCCCCGCAGCGACGGCCGCCGTGCGGCCCGACCGCTGTTGCAGTTGGACGCGCCGCAGCTGGGCCCGCCCTCCCGCTGAGACGAAGACGAACCAGTCGTCGCCGCGCCGGAACAGGGCTCCGGCGGGAATCAGCGTCGCCCCTTCGATCTCGTCGAGCGTGATGGTCACCTCGACGCGAAAACCGTCGGCCAGCGCCGCACGCTGGGCGGGTGGGACGACAATGTCGATCAGCACCCAGACCCGCTGTTCCTCGACGCCGAGGGCCGAAAGCTTGGTGAAGCCGGAAGGCTCGACCCGGCGAACCCGGCCGGGCAGCGGCGTCGGCCCGCCCCAACCGCTGATGGAGACCGGTGCGCCCTCGCGGAGGCGGACCGCGACGGTCGTCAGGAGGTCGACGGCGACCTCGATGTCCAGGGGATCGCCAATTTCCATCAGCGGGGCGCCGGCAGCGACGGCGCCCTCGCTCTCCTGGACGACCTTCAGCACCCGGCCGGCCACGGGAGCGTTCAGCGTGACGGTGTCGCCGTTGCCCTCACCTCCGGGACGAATCAGCGCCCGCATCTGGGCCACCGCATGTTCCGCGGCATGCCGGCGCCGGTCGGCAGCCACGAGGTCCCGTTCGGCCGCCTCGAAGGCGAAGGTATCGCGTTCGAACTGGGCCAGTGCGGCAGCGCCCGTCGCCCGGAGCTGGCGGGTGCGATCGAGGTCAGTGCGCGCGCGAGCCAGCAGCACGCGGGCGCGATCCTGCGCGGCGGAGGCTTCCTCCAGCGAGGCCTCGGCCATGCCGATCCGCTCCTCGAGTTCCTGGCGGGCACGCGGATCGAGCAGCGACGAGGGGCTGGCTCTGAGTGTCGCGATCGTCTGACCTTGCTCGACCGCATCACCAGGGCGCAGCGCGGGCCGGATCAGCCGGCCGGCCATCGGAGAGGAGACGACGTAGCGATCGCGCACCCGCGTGCGCCCGGTTTCCTCGACGGTCGCCGTGAAGCGACCCGAGGTCACCGCCGCCGTCTCCACCCGGATGGCCCGGGGCGTGAAGGCCCAGAAGCCGGCGCCGATGACGGCGAAGCCCGCGAGCAGGGAAACGAGAATGCGGGTCCGGCCCATGCGTCAGTCTCTGGTCTTCAGAACGGCGACAAGATCCATCCGGTCGACCCGACCCCGAACGCCTATCGCGCTCGCCGCCACGGCCACGATCACAATGATCGTGGCATAGCCGAGGGTCGCCGGGTGGACGACCGCCGGCAGGTCGAAGCTTTCGTTCTCGCGCAGGGCGAAGATGAGAGCGATCAGCCACCGCGACAGGACGAGGCCCAGCGGCACGGCAACGAGGGTCATCAGAGCCAGTTCGGCGAACAGCACCTGTGAGACCTCCCGGCGGGTGAACCCGAGGATGCGAAGGCTCGCCAGCTCCCAGGCATGCTCCTGGAACGCGACCCGTGCCGCATTGTAGACCACGCCGACGGCAATCAGAATGCCGAAACAGGTCAGGACCACGGCGCTGATGGTCAGGAGACCGGTGATCTTGTCGTTGAACGCCGCAAGCGTGGCGCGCCGCGACGTGACCGCCTCGATCCGCGGAAAGGCCTGCAGGCGGCGCTGCACGGCATCGGCCCCGGCGGGATCGGCGGAGAGCACGATGGCGTTGACGAGATCGGCTTCGCGCATCAGGCGGTTGAGCGAGGCGATCTCGGTATAGGCGTTGAACCCGAGAATGTCGTCGGCAAGGCCCACGACCGGAGCACGCCGCAGCGGGCGGCCTCCCTCCAGCACCTCGACGATGACCTCCTCGCCCGGCCTGACGTCGAGGTGTTGCGCCAGCCGCCGCGACAGCACCAGGCCGTCGGCGGGAATGGGAATGGGCTGGAGGGAACTGTCGAGCGGTCGCTTCAGTACACCGTCGGCGGGCAGGCCCTGCAGCGCCAGCCGATAGCTGCGATGTCCGTAGCGAAGACGCGCCGCGACGATACGCTGGCCCTCGGCGTGATGGACACCGGGGACCGCCGCCAGTTCGCGAACGGCGCGGATGCCGGCGGGCTGGGACAGCGTGACCTGGATGTCGCCGCGTTCGATGCGCTCGAAATTGACCTCGATCATCGTGCCGAGGGCGTCCCACCAGAACAGGCCCATGACGACCAGCGGAACCGCAAAGGCCAGACCGACCATCGTCATCAGCGAGCGGAGCGGCCGTCCTGCGATGCTGCGCACGACCATGCGCCAGCGCGGGCCAGGCACGAGGTCGGTAAGGAGGCGAGTGATGCGGCCGACACGGGCTGCCACAGGCTCGGCGGACCGCATGGCCACCGCCGCGGGCAGAAGCACCACGCGCTGCACGGCCGTCCAGATCCCGGCCGCCGCGGCGGCGAAGGCCAGAACACCCGCCGCAAGCGGGATCCACGGCCGGAACTCGAAGCTCCAGTCGGGGAAGCGGAAGAAGGGGCGATAGGTCTCGATCATCAGCGATCCGAGCCACGCCCCCAGGCCAGCTCCGGCAATGACACCCAGCAGGACCACGACGGCGGCGAACTTGAGGTAGTGCAGGAGGATCTGCTCGTTGGCATAGCCGAGCGCCTTCAGAGCTGCGATCTGCTCGCGCTGGACCTCCACCAGACGCCCCATGACCACATGAAGGAGGAAGCTGGCGATGCCGAGGAAGATCAGCGGCACGACGATCGACATGGTGCGCTGTTCGGCCAGTTCGTCCTCGACGAAACGGTGGGAGGCGTGGTCGCGACGGGTGATGGCGCCGCCGCCGCCATAGGGCTCGAGCAGCCGGTCCACCTCCGCGGCCACGGCCGCCGCGTGCGCCTCCGGTGTCAGGCGGACGACGAGGTCGTTGAACGCGCCGCTCATGTCGAAGGCAGCCTCCACCGCGGACCTGCCGGCCCAGATGATGGCGTAGGCCCGGTCGTCGGGGAGCGGCAGGCCGGGTCGCGAGACAAAGACGAATTCCGGCGACATCGCCGTACCGACCACGCGAAACCGCTGGCGCCGGCCGTTGAGGATCACGTCGATCGCATCGTCGGGCCGGACATGCCAGGCCTCCGCATAGGCAATATTGACAATGACCTCGTCGGTCCGACCCGGATCGACCCAGCGGCCGGAAACGAGGCGCAGCCGGTTCAGCTCGGGTTGCTGGCGGGCGGGAATCGAGACGATGCGCGCGCCGATCGCGAGGTCTGAATCAGGACGGTCGACGCGCGCCGGCTGGACGATGCGGGCTTCGACGGCGGCGACACCGTCGACTTCCGCCAGCCGGGCAGCCAGCGGCAGCGGCGCGCGCCTCGCCTGGACGAACAGATCGCCGAAGCGCTCGTGTTCATAGTGCCGCTGTTGCATCGCCAGCAGCGTCATGTAGTTCGACAACGACATGCCGAAGACGGCGACGCCCGAGGCGACCAGAAGCACGATCGCCAGGACCTGCGAGCGCATCCGCCAAAGGTCCCTGCCGAGCTTCCGGTTGAGCATGCTCACCATGTCAACTCGCCGGCCGGAACCCGGAACGCATTTCGGTCCTCGGTCACGATGCGTCCGTCGCGCATCCGCAGGATGCGGTCCGCCATGGCGGAGATCGCCGAGTTGTGGGTGATCACGACGGTGGTCGTCC
>CAZEZD010000265.1:0-4645 GCA_964516115.1 uncultured Hyphomicrobiales bacterium | reverse complement strand
TCTTGCCGACGCCGGTCGGGCCGATCATCAGGATGTTCTTCGGCAGCACCTCCTCCCGCAGGCTCTCGTCGAGCTGCAGGCGACGCCAGCGGTTGCGCAGGGCGATGGCCACGGCGCGCTTGGCGTCCTTCTGCCCGATGATGTGGCGGTCGAGTTCGGAGACGATTTCGCGCGGGGAAAAGTCGGTCATCGGGACCCTGGATCGATGCGGATCGGAAGTGCGGAGAGATGGCGACTGGTGCGGCGAGATCAAGGACCCCGGCTCAGCCGCCACCCTGCTGCCAGAGCCGGATCGCATCGATGGGATGCACCAGCATGATGATGTTAAGGATCAGATTGTCGCGGATGAGGGCGGCAAGCCCCACCTCCAGCGCAATGGCAAGCCCCAGCGTCGCCCAGGCCGGCAGCAGCGCGGCGATGAGGAAGCCGACGATCATGGCGAGCGTGTCGGAGATCGAGTTGACGATACTGTCGCCGTTGTAGCCGAGGGAGATGGTGGTGGCGCGGTAGCGCTCGATGATGGTCGGCGTGTTCTCGGCAATCTCCCAGGCGCCCTCGACGACGACGGCGAGAACGAGCCGGGTCCAGATCGAGCTCTTCGGCAGGACGAGCCAGGCGAGGAAATAGAACAGGAAGCCGTGGACGACATGGCTCGCCGTGTACCAGTCGGTGATGTGCTGGGAGGTCTCCGAGCTCATGACGATGCCGTGCCAGAGCTTCACCGTGCCGCAGGTACAGATCGGCACCCGGCCCATGGCGTAGAGGACGCCGGCCTGGATCGCGAGCAGCAGCAGGATCAGCGGGAGCGCCTGCCAGAGCGGAAACCCTCCGCCCTGCGGGCTGTGCGCGGGGGCCGTACCGATGGTCGGGGAGATGCGCTGGAAGGGGCTGGATGTCATGGTCATTCTGCGACCTTAACCGCCGGTGGGTCGCAAGTCATGAACTGGGCGGGGCCGAATTGTGGCAGGTCGCGCACCCAGCGCCGGACGAACCCGGCCTTCTCGAAGGCGCGGATGGAGGCGGAGTTGTCCGGGTGCGGGTCGGTGATGAGGCGCGGCACGCCCCTCGCGAAGGCTCCATCGGCGAAAGTGCGGATGAAGGCGGAGCCATGGCCCCGGCCGATCAGGTCCGCCGCGCCGATGGAGAGGTCGAGACCGAGGGTGCCCGGCGGCTCGCCGCGGAACGGGTGGTCGTCCTCGGCATTGGGGTCATAGTGCTGGAAATAGCCGACGGGCCGCCCGTCGAGGAGCATGCAATAGGCCTCGACATGCGGATCGGTCAGGATGCTCTCGATCTCGGCCATCTCGCGGTCGACCTCGCCCCACCAGCGTGCGACATGCGGCCTGCCGAGCCAGGTCCTGACGAGGGACAGGTCGGCGCGGACGAGAGGGCGGAAATCGTAGGTCGGCACGGCCGGCGCCTCAGCCGATGCTCTCGATGACGACGTTGCCGTTGGTATAGACGCAGATCTCCGAGGCGATCTTCATCGCCTTGCGCACGATCTGCTCGGCATCGTGGTCGGTATCGACCAGCGCCTTCGCCGCGGCGAGGGCGTAGTTTCCGCCGGAACCGATGGCGGCGATGCCGTTCTCGGGCTCCAGCACGTCACCCGTGCCGGTCAGAATCAGCGAGACGTCCTTGTCCGCGACGATCATCATCGCCTCGAGACGGCGCAGGTAACGGTCGGTGCGCCAGTCCTTGGCGAGTTCCACGGCGGCGCGGGTGAGCTGGCCGGGAAACTGCTCGAGCTTCGCCTCCAGCCGCTCGAACAGCGTGAAGGCATCGGCCGTGGCGCCGGCAAAGCCGCCGATCACGTCGCCCTTGGCGAGGCGGCGCACCTTTCGGGCGTTGGCCTTGATCACGGTCTGGCCGAGGCTGACCTGGCCATCGCCGCCGATCACGACCCTTCCGTCCTTGCGGACCGAGCAGATGGTGGTGGCGTGCCAGCCGGGAAAGGCGTTGTCGCTGGTGGAATTCATGGAACCTCCGGGAAGGGGAGATGTAGGCTGATCGCCGACGGACGCAAGGCGGGGCATCAGGCCGTCCTCAGCCGCCATGCGCGGCGAGCAGCTTCTTCGAGGCCGCGCCACGCCAGGCGGCGGTCAGGATCGACATCACCAGGGCCTTGTCGGCCGCCCGGAGCGAAACCGTGGTCCAGCCCTGCCTGCCCCAGCCGCCGGCGACGGGGGCGACGATCGCGGGGGCGCTTTCGATGAAGAACGCCTGCTCGTCAGGCGTCAGCCTGACATTCATGTCGCCGGTTGCGCCGAATGTCGCGAAAATCCGGCCCTTGCCCGCCCTGACCGCGGTGCGGTCGAAATGGGGATGGGCGGCTGCCTCGGGCATGGCGAGGGCGCAGGCGAATGCATCATCGTGGGTCATGGGGACTTTCCCAAGGCAGTTTGCGCCTCATCATGCCATGGGGACGGCCTGCCCGCGTCAGCAGCGCCAGAAGCCGGCAACCAAGCCGCGCGCTTCGCCTTTCCAAACCGGTCGCGCGGCTGATAGAAGTCGCCCCATCGTCCGGAGAGAGCCATGCGCAAGGGCCAGATCACCCGCACCACCAAGGAAACGGACATTGCGGTGTCCGTCGACCTCGACGGCTCCGGCCGCGCCGAGGTCGCGACCGGGGTGGGCTTCTTCGACCACATGCTCGACCAGATCGCACGTCATGGGATGATCGACCTGACCGTGAAGGCGACGGGCGACCTTCACATCGACGACCACCACACGGTGGAGGATGTCGGCATCGCGCTCGGACAGGCGGTGCGCCAGGCGCTCGGCGACATGAAGGGAATCACCCGCTATGCCGACGTCCACCTGCCGATGGACGAGACGCTGACCCGCGTCGCCGTCGACGTGTCGGGACGGCCCTTCCTCGTCTTCCGCACCGAATTCGCCCGCCACAAGATCGGTACCTTCGACACCGAGCTGGTGCGCGAGTTCTTCCAGGCCTTCGCCATGAATGCCGGCATCACCCTGCATGTCGAGACGCTCTACGGCGACAATGCCCACCACGTCGCCGAAAGCTGCTTCAAGGGCCTCGCGCGCGCGCTGCGCGCCGCCTTCGCCATTGATGCCAGACGGGCGAACGAGGTTCCCTCGACCAAGGGTGTGCTCTGATGGCCCGACAGACGAGCTTCACCGTCCACCTGCCGCCAGCGGGGCTCGACAAGGACGAGGCCATCGAGTTCGTGCCCGATTCCTTTTCCCCCATCGCCTTCCTGGCCCCCTGGGCGTGGTTCGCGTGGAACCGCATGTGGCTGGTGACCTTCGCCTATCTCGCCGTCATCGGGCTCCTGGTCCTCGGGCTCATCCTGGCCGGCCTGTCGCCGATGATGCGCACACTGATCACCTCGGCCCTCAGCCTGCTGATCGGCCTCGAGGCGACGAACCTCAAGCGCTGGACGCTGCGCCGCCGCGGCTTCCGCGAGGTGGCCGTGGTCGTCGCCACGTCGCGCGGAGACGCCGAGCGCCACTATTTCGCCGAGCGGACCACCGGCGCCGCGACACGGACAGGCTCGCCGCCGCCGGGGCGCCCCCTTGCGCCAGCGCAGATGCAGGCCTCGCAGCCCGTCATCGGCCTCTTTCCCGAAGCGGAGCCTGGCGGGCGGGGCGCAAGGTGAGCGTCGCCATCGTCGACTACGGCTCGGGCAACCTGCACTCGGCGCAGAAGGCCTTCGAGCGGATGGCCCGCGAGCGCGGGCTCAACACGGCTGTGCTCGTCACGGCCGATCCCGATCTCGTGCGCAAGGCCGACCGGATCGTGCTGCCGGGTGTCGGCGCCTTCGCCGACTGCAAGGCGGGGCTGATAGGCGTGCCCGGCATGGTGGAAGCCCTGACCGAGGCCGTGCGTGGCCGCGGACGGCCCTTCCTCGGCATCTGCGTCGGCATGCAGCTGATGGCCGGACGCGGGCTGGAGAAGGACACGACGGCGGGCCTCGGCTGGGTGCCCGGCGACATCGACCTGATCCGCCCGGCGGACGCGACATTGAAGATCCCGCACATGGGCTGGAACACGTTGAACGTCACGCGCGATCATCCCGTCCTCGCCGGCATTCCGACCGGGCCGGACGGCCTGCACGCCTACTTCGTCCATTCCTACCACCTGACGGCGACGGCGGATGACGTGATCCTCGCCGATGCCGACTACGGCGCGAAGGTCACGGCGATGATCGCCCGCGACACCATGGTGGGCACGCAGTTCCATCCCGAGAAGAGCCAGCGCCTCGGCCTGACCCTCATCGGCAATTTCCTGGAGTGGCGGCCGTGAGGCTCTTCCCCGCGATCGACCTCAAGGACGGCCGCTGTGTGCGTTTGCGCCAGGGCGACATGGCACAGGCGACCGTCTATGCCGACAACCCCGCGGCCCAGGCGCGCGCCTTCGAGACGCAGGGCTTCGACTATCTTCACGTCGTCGATCTCGACGGCGCCTTCGCCGGCAAGCCGGTGAATGCAGCTGCCGTCGAGGCGATCCGCGCGGCGACCTCCTTCCCGGTCCAGCTGGGCGGCGGCATCAGAGACATGACGACCGTCGAGGGCTGGCTCGGCAAGGGCGTCTCGCGCGTCATCATCGGCACGGCGGCGGTGCGCGATCCGGACTTCGTCAGGACCGCCGCCAGGGCCTTTCCCGGCCAGGTGGCGG
>CAZEZD010000264.1:0-4648 GCA_964516115.1 uncultured Hyphomicrobiales bacterium | reverse complement strand
GCGTGACGCCATTGATCAGCTGCTGGAAGAAGACTTCCATGCCGCCACCTTCCCACTCTGTCCCCTACGGCGCGGGATAGCGCCGCGATGGTCCCCGGCGCCGGCCGCCTCTGCGGGCGGTCCCTGCGACGGACCCAACGACCTATCGGTAGCAAGCGTCCCGATAAGTCACAATGGCGACCCGGCAATTATTCACATGGGGTCGCGGTGGGCGGCGCCCTCAACCTTAATCACCGAGAGTTCAGCCGCATGCATTGGCTCCGTGGCCGCGGCAGGCCTATATCATGCGGGTAACAGAGGGCCCCCGGATGGACGGTGGAACGAACCGCACGATGATCCCCGGCGTGCTGGCCGCGACGCCGCAGGCCTATCGCGACGGCATGGCGCATGTCGCCGGGCACGTGCACGTGATCACCACGGGCGGGGCGGCCGGCACCAGCGGCTTCACGGCCATCGCCGTGGCCTCGGTCTCCGACGATCCGCCGATGCTCCTCGTCTGCCTCAACCGCAAGTCGGCCAATGGCGCGCTGATCGAAGCGAACGGCGTCTTCGCCGTGAACGCGCTCCCCGCCGGCGCCGAGAACCTCGCCGAGACCTTCGCCGGCCGCCGTGGCCTCACCGGTGCCGAACGCTTCCGCGAGGGGCGCTGGACGCCGCTCGCCACGGGATCGCCGACGCTCGATTCGGCGCTGGTCAGCTTCGACTGCCGGCTGGTCGAGATGCGGACCATGGCCACGCACCACATCGTCATCGGCCAGGTCGAGGCCGTCAGGATCGGCCCGGCGGGCGCCGCGCTGGCCTATTTCGACCGCGCCTACCGCCCGATTCCGCGCTGAGCCGGCCGGCGCTCAGGTCTTGAGACCGAGTTCGGCGAAGACCTCCTTGGCCTCCTTCATCGCCGTATTGGCCGCGGGCACGCCGGCATAGACGGCGATCTGCAGGATCACCTCCTTGATGTCGTCGGTCGTCACCCCGTTGGAAAACGAGGCGCGGCAGTGCAGGCGGAACTCCTCCCAGCGGCCGAGCGAGGCGCAGATGGCGAGGACGAGGAAGCTGCGCGTCTTCCGCTCCAGGCCCGGACGGGTCCAGATCTCGCCCCAGGCGTAGCGGGTGATGAAGTCCTGGAACTCGGTGGAAAAGCCGTCGCGGCCGGCAAGCGAGCGGTCGACATGGGCATCGCCGAGTACCGCGCGGCGGACGGCAAGGCCCTTCTCGAAGCGTTCTGTCTCGTCCATGGGAGGCTCCTGTTGGTGGCGGAGGGCTGCATCGGTGGAAGTGCGTCCTTCGAGGCTCGTCTACGCCTCGCACCTCAGGATGAGGCGCGTGGTGTGTGGCATCAGGGAGTGCAAGGCGCGGCGAACTGGACGGTCAGTACGTGCAATCCACCACCCTCCTCATCCTGAGGTGCGAGCGAAGCGAGCCTCGAAGGACGCACTGACCGTCTTGCCGGCGATCACGGCCGCAGGAAGCCCATCACCGCATCGGTGAAGGCCTTCTCCTGCTCGATGTTCGACAGGTGCGCCGCGTCGAGTTCGACATAGCGCGCGCCGGGGATCGCCGCGGCGATGTCACGGCCCTTCTCGGGCGGCGTCGAGCCGTCATGGGTTCCGGAGATGACCAGGGTCGGCAGGCGGATCGAGCGGATCGCCTCGCGCTGGTCCATGTCGCGGATCGCCGCCGAACAGGCGGCATAGCCCTCCGGCGGCGTCGTCTCCAGCATGGCGACGACGCGCGCCACTGCGGCGGGGTCCGCCTCCTGGAAGCGCTTGGTGAACCAGCGGTCGACGATGTTGGGAATGAGCGGCGTCATGCCCTCCCGCTTCACCGCGGCGATGCGCTGATTCCACATGTCGACGGCGGGCATGGAGGCGCTGGTGTTGCACAGGACGAGACTGGTGAAGCGAGCGGCATGGTGCGTGCCGGCCCACATGCCGCTCATGCCGCCCATGGACAGGCCGCACCAACGGGCTGTCGCGATGCCGAGGTGGTCGAGCAGTTCCACAGCGTCGAGTGTCAGGCGGGCGAAGCTGGTCGGGCCGACCTTCACCTCGCTCTCGCCATGGCCGCGCTTGTCGTAGCGCACCACGCGGAAGTCGCCGGAGAAGGCCGGCATCTGCGGGTCCCACATCTCGAGCCGGGTGCCGAGCGAGTTGGAGAGCAGCAGGGCGGGCTTGTCGCCGCCGCTGTCCGCGTAGCGCAGCGACAGGCCGTCGGACGTGGTGAAGCGGGCCATGAATGCTCTCCTGCCGGGTCGGTGGCGCGAGAGACTAGGGGAGAGCCGCGACATTGCAACGGGGAGGACGATGCGCGCTTCGCGGGGCCGGCCTGCACTCCGGCGAGGTTCCAGCTTGACGCTCCGTTCAGAACGGGTCCAAACTGCAATTCCCGACGAAAACAGGGCGTTTTCGGCGTGGGAGCCGGCGTCAAAAAACAAGAATCAGTCCAAAGGCGCCCAGTTTGATGGATTTTGAGGAGGAACGCCCATGCCGACGGTGACCCTGACGGTCAACGGACGATCGGTGACGGCCGACGTCGATGTGCGCACACTGCTGGTGCAGATGCTGCGCGAGAACCTGCACCTGACCGGAACCCATGTCGGCTGCGACACGTCGCAGTGCGGCGCCTGCGTCGTTCATGTCGACGGCAAGGCGGTGAAGTCCTGCACGATCTTCGCGGTCCAGTGCCAGGGCGCCGATGTCGTGACGATCGAGGGCCTCGCCCAGGACGGCAAGTTGCACCCGATGCAGGAGGCCTTCCGCGAGCATCACGGCCTGCAGTGCGGCTTCTGCACGCCGGGCATGATCATGTCGGCCGTCGACATCGTAAACCGCAAGGGCGCGGTGGACGAGGCGACGATCCGCGAGGAGCTGGAAGGCAACATCTGCCGCTGCACCGGCTACCACAACATCGTCAAGGCGGTCGAAGCCGGCGCGCAGGCGATGACCGGCACGGCCCCCGCCCGTCAGGCCGCGGAATAAGCGGCGCCACAAGCCGCAACCGCACGCCTGATCCACAGTCCAGAGGTCCGCAGGGAGGATCGTCATGACAGTCACCGCCATCGGTGCCGCCGTTCGCCGCAAGGAAGACCACCGCTTCATCACGGGCAAGGGCCAGTATACCGACGACATCAACCGTCCCGGCCAGACGCACGCCTTCTTCCTGCGCTCGCCGCATGCCCACGCCACGCTCAAGAGGATCGACACAGCCGCTGCGAAGACCATGCCGGGCGTGGTCGCGATCTACACCGGCGACGATGTCGCGGCCGACAAGGTCGGCGGGCTCATCTGCGGCTGGATGATCCATTCCAAGGACGGCACGCCGATGCGCGCCGGTCCCCATCCGATCCTGGCCCAGGGCAAAGTGCGCTATGTCGGCGACCATGTCGCCGTGGTCATCGCCGAGACACTGTCGCAGGCCAAGGACGCGGCCGAGGCGATCGTGGTCGACTACGGTGTGCTGCCGGCCAATGTCGACACGGCAAAGGCGCAGGGCGGCCCGGAAGTCCATTCCGAGGCGCCGAGCAACACGGTTTACGACTGGCACATCGGCGACAAGGCGGCGACCGAAGCCGCCTTCAAGGCGGCCAAGCACATCACCAGCCTCGACATCGTCAACAACCGCCTGGTGCCCAACGCCATGGAGCCCCGGGCGGCGGTCGGCGAATACGATGCCGGCAACGACGCGCTGACCCTCTACACGACGAGCCAGAATCCGCATGTCGCCCGCCTCGTGCTCTCCGCCTTCATCGGCATCGCGCCGGAACACAAGCTGCGCGTCATCGCCCCCGATGTCGGCGGCGGCTTCGGCTCGAAGATCTTCATCTATGCCGAGGAGACGGTCTGTGTCTGGGCCGCGCGCAAGTGCGGGCGTCCGGTGAAGTGGACGGCGGACCGCACGGAGGAGTTCCTCTGCGTCGCCCATGGCCGCGACCACGTCACGCGGGCGGAACTGGCGACCGACGCCGAGGGCAAGATCACCGGCCTCAGGGTCAAGACCATCGCCAACATGGGCGCGTATCTGTCGACCTTCGCCTCGTCGGTGCCGACCTATCTCTACGCGACGCTGCTGTCGGGCCAGTACGCCATTCCGGCCATCTATGCTGAGGTGGACGCGGTCTATACCAACACCGCGCCGGTCGACGCCTATCGCGGGGCGGGGCGGCCGGAGGCGACCTTCGTCGTCGAGCGACTGGTGGAAGTGGCGGCGCGCGAGATCGGCATGGACCCGGCGGCCTTCCGGCGGCGCAACTTCGTCTCGAAGTTCCCGCATCAGACGCCGGTCATCATGATGTACGACTGCGGCGACTACAAAGCCTCGCTCGTCAAGGCCATGGAGATGGCCGACGTGAAGGGCTTCGGCAAACGCCGCCGCGAGGCCGCCAAGCGCGGCAAGCTGCGCGGCCTCGGCTACTCCACCTATATCGAGGCCTGCGGCATCGCGCCGTCACAGGCGGTCGGCTCGCTCGGTGCCGGCGTCGGCCTGTGGGAATCGGCTGAGGTCAGGGTCAATCCCGTGGGGACGGTCGAGGTCCTTACCGGCTCGCACAGCCACGGACAGGGCCACGAGACGACCTTCGCCCAGCTCGTCTCCGCGCGGCTCGGCATCTCCATCGACAACGTCTCCATCGTCCACGGCGACACCGACAAGG
>CAZEZD010000263.1:0-4663 GCA_964516115.1 uncultured Hyphomicrobiales bacterium | reverse complement strand
TCATCTCGGCGGGCAATGCGATCATCCGCAAGGTGTTCTCGAGTTCATCGAACGCCTGGCTGGAAATGCAGTGGTACCTGTTCGGCGCCGTCTTCATGCTCTGCGCCGCCTGGACGCTGCTCTCCAACGAGCATATCCGCATCGACGTCGTGAACAGCCTGCTGCCGAAGCGGGTGCGCAACTGGATCGACGTGGTCGGCCACACCCTCTTCCTGATGCCCTTCTGCATCCTGCTGCTCTATGACAGCTGGCCCTTCTTCCTGAAGTCCTACCTGCAGAACGAGCAGTCGATGAACGCGGGCGGCCTCGTCGTCTGGCCGGCCAAGTTCCTGGTCGTCGCGGGCTTCGTGCTCCTGCTGTTCCAGGGTGTCAGCGAACTCATCAAGCGCATCGCCATCATGCGCGGCGAGTTGGAGGACGTGCACGGCGGCGGCGCGCATGACATGGCGGCAGCCGAAGCGGCGCGCCTGCTTGAGGTCGCCAAGGCCCAGGGCCTGCTCGACGCGGCCAAGAAGTGACGCGTACCGGGAGAAAATCAGTGTCCATCCGTCGTTCCCTCTCGGGCGCCCTCGCCGCCGCCGCGCTCACCCTCCTTGCCCTCGCCTTCTTCGCCGAACCGGCGCAGGCGGCCACCGGGTCCGGCTTCGGCGACTTCGTCCGCGCCAACATGGCGCCGGTCATGTTCGTCGCCCTCGTCTTCTTCCTGCTGCTCGGCTATCCGGTGGCCTTCGCCCTGGCCGCCAACGGCCTGTTCTTCGCCATCATCGGCATCGAACTCGGGCTGTTCCAGCCGAACTTCCTGCAGGCGCTGCCCGAGCGCATCTACGGGACGATGAACAACGACACGCTGCTGGCGATCCCGTTCTTCACCTTCATGGGCCTCATCCTCGAGCGCTCCGGTATGGCCGAGGACCTGCTCGACACCATCGGCCAGCTGTTCGGCTCGATCCGCGGCGGGCTTGCCTATGCCGTCATCTTCGTCGGCGCGCTGCTGGCTGCGACCACCGGCGTCGTCGCCGCCTCAGTCATCTCGATGGGTCTCATCTCGCTGCCGATCATGCTGCGCTACGGTTATGACCGGCGGCTCGCCACCGGCGTCATCGCTGCCTCAGGCACGCTGGCACAGATCATCCCGCCCTCGCTCGTCCTCATCGTCATGGCCGACCAGCTCGGTCGTTCCGTCGGCGACATGTACGAGGGAGCCTTCGTGCCCGGCATGGTGCTGTCCTCGCTCTACGCGGGCTATGTGCTCCTGGTCGCGCTGCTCACGCCGAAGAACGCCCCCGGCCTGCCAAAGGAAGCCCTCCTCTACATGCAGGACGACGGCAAGCGCGGCACCTGGAAGCTCGGCATCCTCGTGCTCTTCTCGGCGTTCGTTTCCGTGTTCATCATGAACCAGACGGGCGTGAAGGGCGGCGCCGACTTCGTCATCCTGTCCATGTCGGTGGCAGTGCTGGTCGCCTTCATCGCGGCCGTCTGCAACTACTATTTCGGCGCGCAGCGGCTGATCCTCACCGTCGCCGCCACCGCGGCGCTGATGGTCGCCTACTACTTCCTCAAGCAGGGTGGCTACACCACCTGGTCGCTGATCGCGGAAGCCGCCGCCTTCGGCTTCGCCTACGCGATCGTCGTCGGGGTCGTCGAGCGCTTCGCCGGCGTGAAGCTGATCTCGCCCATCGCCGAGCAGGTCACCTTCGTCATGGTGCCGCCGCTCGGCCTGATCTTCCTCGTCCTCGGCACCATCTTCATCGGCCTCGCGACGCCGACCGAAGGCGGCGCCATGGGGGCTGCAGGCGCGATGATCCTCGCCATCATGAAGCGGCGCCTGTCCTGGGACCTCGTGCGCCAGGCCAGCGAGTCCACCGCCAAGCTGTCGGCCTTCGTGCTGTTCATCCTGGTCGGCGCACGCGTCTTCTCGCTGACCTTCTACGGCGTCAACGGCCACGTCTGGGTCGAGCACCTGCTCGTGTCGCTGCCGGGCGGCCAGGCAGGCTTCCTGATCGTCGTCAACATCATGGTCTTCCTGCTGGCCTTCTTCCTCGACTTCTTCGAGCTGGCCTTCATCGTGGTTCCGCTGCTCGGCCCGGCCGCCGAAAAGCTCGGCATCGACCTGATCTGGTTCGGCGTGATCCTGGCCGTCAACATGCAGACGAGCTTCATGCACCCGCCCTTCGGCTTCGCGCTCTTCTACCTGCGATCTGTGGCGCCGAAGGAGCCCTATACGGACAAGGTGACGGGCCTGCGCATGGAGCCGGTCACCACCATGCAGATCTACTGGGGCGCGGTGCCCTTCGTGGTCATCCAGTGCATCATGGTGGCGCTGGTGATCACCTTCCCGGGCATGGTGCTGCACTACAAGGGAACCGCCTCCACGGTGGACCCGTCCAAGGTCGAGATTCGCATCGAGCTTCCGGGCCTCGGAGGCGGCGGCCTGCCCGGCCTCGAAGGCCCGGGCGGCCTGCCAGGGCTCGGCGCGCCTCCCGGACTTGGCGCACCTCCCGGACTTGGCGCGCCTCCCGGCCTCGGTGCGCCTCCCGGTCTCGGCGGACCGCCGCCAGGCCTCGAGCCGCCGCCGCCGCGCAACTGACGTCAACCGGGCCGCGACACGGGTCGCGGCCCGTGTCTTTTCGGTCCTAGACGGCCGCCCGCCGCAGCCTTATCGAGACAGGGTGGAGTGACCGATGCGCCTTGCGATCTCGCCCCTGTTCCGCATGATGGCCGTCGCGGCCGTCGCGCTGGTACTGGCCGGCTGCGCCAGCCAGCCGCGCCTGCCGTCGGTGCAGCGCCACGAGACCGCAGAGGCGACTTTCCTAGGGATTCCCGATGCCCGGTTCTCACTGACCGGCAACGCCGAACTGCTCGCCCAGATGTTCCTGGCCGCGGAGCGGCGGCAGCAGATGTCCGGGATGACCGGCACCCAGCACATGCTGGCGATCTCCGGCGGCGGCGAGAACGGCGCCTTCGGTGCCGGCCTTCTCTACGGCTGGACGGAACGTGGCGACCGCCCGCAGTTCCGCCTCGTCACGGGTGTCTCCACCGGCGCGCTGACGGCGCCCTTCGCCTTTCTCGGCAGTCGCTACGACGAGCAGTTGAAGGCCGTCTACACGACCGTCCAGCGGGACAACATCGCCCAGATCCTGCCGATCCTGACCATCCTGCGCAGCGATTCCGCCGCCGACAGCGGCCCGCTGGCCAACCTGATCGCTACCTATGTCACCCCCGAGATGGTCGCCGAGATCGGGCGCGAGTATCAGAAGGGCCGCCTGCTGCTGGTCGGCACCACCAATCTCGACCTCGGCCAGCCGATCGCCTGGAACATCGGCGCCATCGCCGTCAGCAACCATCCGGCCAAGGTCCAGGCCATCCGCGACATCCTGCTGGCCTCGGCCTCCGTTCCCGGCGCCTTCCCGCCGGTCATGATGGACGTGATGGTCGGCGGCACCCGCCGGCAGGAGATGCATGTCGATGGCGGCGCCACGACACAGGTCTTCCTCTATGCGAGCAATACGCCGCTTCGACTGGCCCCGGCATACGTCAGGCGGACGCCGCGCGTCGCCTGGATCATCCGCAACGGGCGGACTCAGGAACTGCACGACGAGGTCAAGCGCGGTCTGGTCCAGATCGCCGCGCGCTCCATCTCGACCATGATCTCGGCAAACGCCATCGGCGACATCTACCGGATGTACCTGGTCACCCAGCGCGACCGGGTCGACTTCAACCTCGCCTATATCTCCAGCCGCTTCACAGTGCCCTACGACAAGCCCTTCGACCCCGTTTACATGAACGCGCTGTTCGCGTTCGGCCGCAGCGAGATTCTGGCGAACACGCCCTGGCTGAAGCGCCCGCCGGGCTACACGCCCTGACCGCCGTCAGCGCGGCCGCAGGAGATCGCCGATCCGCCTGATGGCATCGGCGCGGGCGGCCGGATCGGTGCCGACCATGGCGCGTCCCGAACCATCCGCCGTATAGGCCAGACCGCTGCGCTCGCGCGGCCGGGAGGCGGGATCGTCGAAGCCGTGGAAGGCGCCGGGATAGGTGACGAGGTCGGCGCGCGCGCCGGCGGCCCGCGCCGCGGCCACGAAATCGCGGCAGGGACCGGGCGGCGTCCAGTTGTCGGCCTCGCCGACGAGAATAGTCAGTGGCACGCGGGGAAAGAGGCTACGGCCGAGCGGCGTGCGGCAGCCCGGATAGAAGGCCACGGCCCGGGCGAAGTCCGGACGGCCATCGGCCGGGCGCCGGCTGTCGGACAGGGCATAGAGCACCGTCGAGCCGCCGTTCGACCAGCCGATCAGGACGATCCGGTCGGCGCGGATGTCGGCGCGCCCCTGCAGGAAGGCCCGCGCCGCGGCGACATCGCTGGCCCGCTCGCGTCCGGGCCGCACGCTGCGGTCCGCGACGGAACATTGAGACCCGAGGCCGCGCGATCCGAAACTGTCCGGCAGCAGCACGGCGTGCCCCTGCCCCACCCAGCGATCGGCCCAGTCGCGGTGGCGGCGCGCGAGGGCGCCCCGGCCGTTGTCACGCCCGCCGCAGCCGTGCAGCGCCACGATGGCGGGAAAGGGCCCCTGACCGGCGGGCAACAGCAGCCCGGCCTCGATCGAGACGCCCTCGGCGTTGGTGAAGCGGACGGAGGTTTCAGCCGAAGCCGGCACCGTGACGGTCA
>CAZEZD010000262.1:0-4687 GCA_964516115.1 uncultured Hyphomicrobiales bacterium | reverse complement strand
AGGTCGATCTCGGCAATGTCGAGGACAAGCTGGCCGCCGCCCGCCGCTTCTTCAACAATGCGGTCAGCGAGTTCAACGCCTCCATCCAGGCTTTCCCGGCCGTGCTCTTCGCCGCCTCGATGGGCTTCACCTCCCGCGAGTTCTTCGACGTCGGTCCGGAGACCCGGGCCCAGATCGAGACTGCCCCGACCGTGAAGTTCTGAGCGCGGCGGCGGTGCCATGATCGGCGAGGCCTACGGGCTCTACGGCCATATCCGCAATAACAGGATTCGCTCCGGCTTCCTGATCGCCGGGCTTTTCGTGCTCGCCTATGTGCTGACCTTCGGGGTGATCCTGATCGGCTACGGCATGTCGGGCTACCACATCGGGGCCTATGTGCTGTGGGAGACCTGGCGGGTCTTCCTCGTGGCGCTGCCCTTCGTCACGGCGGCAACGGCGCTCTGGGTGCTGATCGGCTACCGCTTCAACGTGGCGCTCATCGGCAAGATGACGGGATCGGAGCCGCTGAGCCAGGACAAGCATCCAAAGCTCCACCGGATGCTGGAAAACCTCTGCATCTCGCGCGGCATGCCGACGCCGAAGCTCGCCATCCTGCAGAGCGACGCGCTCAACGCCTTCGCCTCGGGCGTCAACGAGAAGCAGTTCACGGTGACGGTGACGACCGGCCTCCTGAACAATCTCGACGACAAGGAGATCGAGGCGGTCCTCGCCCATGAACTCACCCACATCCGCAATGGCGACGTCAGGCTGATGATCATCGCGGTGGTGATATCAGGGGTCATTTCGCTGGTCGGCGAACTGGTGTTCCGCGCCTTCCTGCGCGGCGGCATCCGTTCCTCGTCGAGCGGCGACCGCAAGGGCGGCGGCGCCATTGTGGTGGTGCTGATCGGCGTCGCCCTCGTCGTCGTCTCGTGGGTGCTGGCGATCGTGGTGAGGCTGTCGCTGTCGCGCTCGCGCGAGTATCTCGCCGATGCCGGCGCCGTGGAGCTCACCAAGAACCCGGACGCGATGATCTCGGCGCTGCTCAAGATTTCGGGCCGCGCCGACATCGAGGGCGTGCCCTCCGGTGTCATGGACATGTGCTTCGAGAACGATCCGGACGACTTCGCCGACCTGTTCTCGACCCACCCCTCGATCACCAAAAGGGTCCAGGCGCTGGTCGAGACGGCCGGCGGACGGATGCCGGACATGCCGCCGCATCCGCCCACCATGACGCAGCGACAGGACCTGCCCTCGATGGTGCAGGCCAGCGGTTCGTGGGGCCGGCCGCGCGTGTAAGGGCGGCAACGACAAACCCGGGGGCTGTCGACGACCACCGGGGGCTCGGCAGGAAATGTCAGCGCAGGCTTCGGCCGCCGTCAGCAGGACATGCGGATGCGTTGGGCCGCGCAGCGCGTGCTCGGAGTGCCACGGTTCGACGAGCAATAGCTCTCACCCGGCCGCAGGCCATAGATGCGACGCTCGCCCCCGGCGGGCACGGTGAAGACGCTGGTGTTGCCGTTGCGATAGAACAGGCGGAACCAGCAGACGGGGCTCACGCCGGGATCGCAGGTGAAGCGCGCCGTACAGGCCTGCGCGAAGGCGGGAGTTGAAGACAACGAACTGATTGCCAAAACGGCGCCCACGGCGGTCGCGAAGAGGCTGGTCCTGACCATTCCTGTTCCCCAAGAAAAAACCGAAATCACGCAGCCGGCATGGACCACGCGGGCGAAAGACTAGACGCGGACTTCCCCTGACGTAAAGGCGAAGAGGTGCTTCGCTCCCGTGGGACGTGCGGACATGTCCTGCCCGCAGGCATGGAATCGGAAGGCGGGCCTATCCAAGCACCACAGGGGAATGCGACGTCCGCGGGCCCATCTGGCCGCATCCGCCCTCGGCCTGTCGATGCAGCGTATCGGTCAGGCGCTGCAGGCGTTTCAGGCGATGGACGGGCTGCGGGTAGCGCTCGTTGCCGTCGTCGACTAGATTGAGGCAATGCGGTCTGCGTTGCGAACGGTCCTCCTCGCCGGTGCGGTTTTCGCCGCGATGCCGGCCCATGCCCAGCTCGACCTGACGCCGCCAGGGGTCGGCCAGCAGCCTTCCGGACGGCAGGCGCCGCGCCCTGCCCGTCCCGTCGTGAGGGCACCGCGGGTCGCGCCGCTCCCCGAGCCGCGGCCCGCCGATGCGGGCGAAGGCGAGCCGGCGGCGGCTCCCGAGCTCGCGACAGTTCCGCCGGCCACCCCCGCGCCGGCCCCTGCTGTCCCCCCCACGCCGCCAGTGGCCGTGGCTCCCGCCCCGGCCCCGGCAGACCGGGCCGCCAGCGAGGCCCCGGCAAGCACCATCGACGAGGCGTTCCGCGAAACGGAGGCGGCGAGCAGCCGCGCGCCGGCCATTCCGGAGTCTCACCCCGCCGTCATTAACGCGCCCCTCCCGCCGGCGCGACCCGGCAGCGCACCGCAGTCCCTCCCAGCTCCGCCCCCGCCGGCCGATGCCACGACCGCGACGACGGCGGCTGACCTGCCGCAGCTCGAGGCCCCCTTTGCCGAAGCGCCGCCGCGCCGTTTCGAGGGGCGCGCCTTTTCCGACACCCGCTATCCGGTCGGCCGCTCCGCCCATTTCGGGACCATCCTCCGCCATGCCGAGGCGCTGCGCGTGCCGATCGATCTCGCCGACGCCGTCGCCATGGTGGAGAGCGCCTACGATCCCCATGCGGTCGGCCTGATCGACGAGATCGGCCTCATGCAGGTGCGCCCGACCATCGCGCGCCAGCTCGGCTTCGCCGGAACGATCCAGGACCTGTTCGAGCCGGAGACCAATATCCGCCTGGGAACCGCCTATCTGGCTGGCGCCTGGGAGCGGTCCGGCGGCAATCTCTGCCAGGCGCTGATGAAATACCGCGCGGGCTGGGACGAGACGCAGATGAGCGCCCTGTCGCTGGAATACTGCCGGCGCGCGGTGGTGCATCTCAACGCCATCGGCTCGCCGCTCGCCCGTGGCGTCACGGTTCCGGCCGGTGCGGCGACGCCGCCGCCGGGCCAGCGCTCGACAAGCCGTTTCAACTGGTCGGACCACGAGACCCGCATCCGGCAGATCGAGCAACGCTTCGGCGGCCAAAACTTCGGCATCATAGCTGGTGAGCCGCGCCGCCCGTAGACGCGGGCGGGACAGCGACCGTAGGCTCCGCGTCCCACGCTGGAGGACAAGAGCATGCCCGTCACCACCGATGTCGAACAGGTTATCTCCGACATCATCCGCTGGGCCTCGATCGAGAGCCCGACCTATGACGCGGCTGCCGTCAACCGGATGATGGACGAGGGCGCGCGCGACCTCGCCAGCATGGGCTTCGGCATCGAGCGCCTGCCCGGAACGCAAGGCTTCGGCGACATCGTCATCGGCCGCCTCGCCGGCGCCGAGGCGGGTCCCGGCCTCCTCATCCTCGCCCATGTCGACACGGTTCACGCCGTCGGCACGCTGGCGGGCCCGCTGCCCATCCGCCGCGAAGGCGAGCGGCTCTACGGGCCGGGCGTCACCGACATGAAGGGCGGCACGGTGCTGACGCTGCACGTCCTCGGCAAGCTGATCACAGCGAAGGGCGGCCGCCTGCGGCGCTCCGTCACAGTCGTCCTGATCCCCGACGAGGAGGTCGGCTCGCCCTCGTCCCGCGCCACCATCGAGGCGGAGGCCGCCAAGGCCGCCCATGTCCTCGTGCCGGAGCCGGGACGGGAGCATTTCGTCACCTCCGGCCGCCATGCCGTGGTGCGCTACATGATCCATGTCCACGGCCGGCCCTCCCACGCCGGCGCCGCCATCAGCCGCGGCGTCTCCTCGATCCGCGCCATGGCCCGCATCATCGAGACCATCGAGGACTGGTCGGACTACGAGCGCGGCCAGACCTTCGCGGTGGGACGCGTCAATTCCGGCACCTGGGTCAATGTCGTGCCGGTGTTGTGCTCGGCCGAGGTGCTCTGCGTCGCTGCGACGCCGGAAGACCTCGCCGACATCGACGTGCGGCTGCGCACGCTGCGCCCACCCTTCCCCAACACCCGCATCACCATCGAGGCGGGGCCGGTGCGGCCGCTCTTCGTCGCCGGTCCGGGCACCATGGACCTCTACGCCAAGGCCAAGGCCATCGCCGACCGGCATGGCTATCCCATCGACCACATGCAGTCCGGCGGCGGCTCCGACGGCAACTTCACCGGCGCCATGGGCGTGCCGACCCTCGACGGGCTCGGCGTCTGGGGCGGCGGCATCCACACCAAGGAAGAGTTCTGCGATATCCGCTCGATCCTGCCGCGCGGCACGATCATGGCCGGGCTGATCGAGGACATTGCCGGCTGACGTCCGGCGGAAGGAGGAGCGATGTCCATGCTGCCCATTCTGGCCGAAGGCGACCTGTCGCCGGAGGCCGCCGCGGTCTTCGCCGACATCCGCACCACCCGGAAGACGGATTTCGTCAACAATTTCTGGCGCGTGCTCGCCCATGACCCGGCCGCCCTGAAGCGGACCTGGGACAGCGTCAAGCAGGTGATGGCGCCCGGCGCGCTCGACCCGCTGACGAAGGAATTGATCTACGTCGCCGTGTCCATGGCCAATTCCTGCGAATACTGCATCCGCTCCCATTCGGCCGCGGCGCGGGCCAAGGGCATGACCAACGCGCAGTTCATGGAGATGGTCTCGGTGGTCGCCATGGCCGCCGAGACCAACCGCA
>CAZEZD010000261.1:0-4698 GCA_964516115.1 uncultured Hyphomicrobiales bacterium | reverse complement strand
GCGCGGGCCTGCGCGAGAGCCACGTCCATGACGTGACGATCACCCGCGAGAGCCCCAATTATCCGAATGGCGGGCGGGTTTGAGCCGTCGGATCAGACTGGAACGCTGCGTCGTGAATCAAAAAAGGCGGCCTCGCGGCCGCCTTTTCCGTTGCTCGAGCGAGTGAAGATCACTCGCAGACGCGGATGCGGCGACGCTCGGGGCCATACGGACCCTCGACCCAGCGGCGCTCGATCCAGCACTCGCGCGGGCCGGCCGATGCGGCAGCCGCCGCGCCACCGATGATGAGGGCCGCGGCGCCGAGGCCGAGGGCAGCGCCCGGGCCGAAGCCGCGCCCGCCGCCACGACCACCGCGGAAGCCGCCACGCGGGCCGCCACGGACACCGCCGCCGCCGCCGCGGAAGCCACCGCGACGCTGCATCTCGACGGGCTGGGACGTATCGATGCCGCCGCCGAGCGCGGCGTTGATGGCAGCGCGGTCCACCATCGGGGTGGCCGAGGCCGACGACGGCATGAGGACCGTGGCGCCCAGTGCGAGCGCGCCGAGCGCGGTCGACAGAGCAAGGGTCCTGAAGGCTGAATGACGCATAACAATATCTCCCCGTGGTTTAAGGCGGGGGGATCCCCGCCCGGTTGTGACGCGATGGGCCGCATCGAAGACCAAGGATGTCACGGGATCAATCCGCCAGTTCCTTGATCAACCTTTTTGCAGCATGGTCGTTTCCATTACGCGAGGGAAGCGGAAACAGATTGTTTCACGCTGACATGGAGAATTTCCGATGGGATTGATGAATCCGGGCGGCCTGTCGCTCATCTGGCCGGTTCTGGCGCAGGTGGCGCTGACCTTCGTGATCCTCTTCGTGATGGGCTATTTCCGTCGCAGGGCGCTCCAGGGTCGCGAGGTGAAGCTGAAAGACATAGCCCTGTCTTCGGAAGCCTGGCCCGGGAAGGCCCGTCAGGCGGCCAACAATTTCTCCAACCAGTTCGAGACGCCGGTCCTCTTCTACGTGCTCGCGATCATGGCGATCCATGTCGGAGCGACCGGCTGGCTGATGACCAGCCTCGCCTGGCTCTTCGTCGCCTCGCGGATCGTCCATGCCTATGTCCATATCGGCTCGAATGATCTGAGGCTGCGGCCGCTGGTCTTCACCATCGGGTGCTTCGCCCTCCTCGCCATGCTCGTCGGCGTTCTCATCGCCGCCCTCTGACAGGAAAGAGCCCCGGTCTTGCGACCGGGGCCAAGGTTCAGGAACGGGAGGTCTGCGCTGCGTCTGGCCCTACCAGGCGCAGACGTTCACCAGCCGGCGCTCGACGCCGTAGGGCGTCTCGATCAGGCGGTAGCGGTAGCAGCTCGAGCCGACGGCGACGACGCCGAGGCCGCCGATCCAGCGGCCGTGCCGCCAGAAGCCGTGACGATGGCCGTGGCCATGGCGCCGGTGGAAGCCGAGATGGCGCCCGCCGAAGTGGCGCCCGCCGCCGAAATGCATGCCACCGCCGCCGCGGTGGAATCCGCCACCCCCGCCGCCGCGGAAACCGCGCGCTTCGGCATCGGTGGTGGAGTAGAGGCCGAGACCGGCCACGGCGACGCCGGCGAGGGCGAGAGTCTTGAGGGAGATCATGAGTATCGATCCTTGATCTGTGGTGTGAGGAGGAAGTCACCCCTTCAGCCATGGGTCGCGCCGCCGCCCGAAAAGGTTCGATGGCATTCCTGCGATAAGTGCTCTCCGGCGGCGGGCGTCATCGCCCCCGCAGAGCCGCTCCGCCCGGACGTTCCGACGGGTCCTGGAGACGCGGCGGCGCCTCTGCCGATTGCAAGGAAACGTCAACCATGGCGACCCGAGCTGCGCACTTTAATTACATTGGTTCCCTGCGGTTAAGGCGGGATTCAGCGATCCGCGCCATCGTGCTGGCACGCATACCTCCAGCCGATCACGGGCCATGGCGCCGGACGTCAAGATCACTTCGCAGGACCTTGCCCGGGCTCAGGCCACGCGGCGATGGAGCCTGACTTTCCCAGAGGCGATCGAGACGCGCTTCGAGCAGGAGATCGGTGCGCGCCGGGCGAAGAACCTGCGTCTGACCATGCCGCGGACGATCCTCGTCTACAACGCGTTCCTGCTCGGCGACTATTTTCTGGCGAACGACACGTTCTGGCTGGCCCTGGTTCTGCACCTGGCCGTGATCACCCCGTGGATGGTTGTCGCCGGCATCCTGATGTCCCGGCCGCTGACCCGCTGGGCACGCAACCTGATTATCGCCAGTATCCCGCTGGCGATGATCGCCGGCGTCCTCATCGTCTTCTCGGTCACCCGCGACCCGCTATCTGACCACTACCAGTATTTCACCATCATCGCGCTGATCTACGGGAATGCCGTGCTGAGGCCGAGCTATCCCCTGGCACTCGCCATGTCGCTGGTGACGATTCTGGCGCATATGGTCGCCCTGGCGCTGCATCCGGGCATTGCCGTTCCCGTGGCGGCTTCGGCCGCCTGTGGCCTTGTCGTCGCTTCCTACGTGTCCCTGAGCGCCAATTTCGCCATCGAGCGTGATCTTCGCCGCCTCTATCTGCTCAGGCTGGCGGACATGCTCGCCACGAGTGACCTGCAGCGTGCCGCCGCCGACCTGCACCGCATCTCCTATGTCGACCCGCTCACCGGCCTCGCCAACCGGCGCGGCATTGATGCCCGTGCCGACGCGCTCTTCGCCGGCGCGGAGCCGCGCTCGGGGCGTTTCGCCGTTCTGATGATCGATGTCGACCACTTCAAGAGCTTCAATGACCACTACGGCCATCCGGAGGGGGACCGCTGCCTGACGCGCGTCGCGGGCGCGATCCGCGACACGGTCCGGGACGGCCTCGATATCGTCGGACGCTATGGCGGCGAGGAGTTCCTGGTGATCGTGCCGGATGCCGATCTCGCGAGCGCCGTTCAGGTGGCTGATCGGATGCGCCAGCTGGTCGAGCAACTCGCCGTCCCCCATGACCAGGTCGCAGCCGGGATCGTCACGGTCAGCATCGGGGTCGGCGAGGGGACGCTCTCCGATCCGGCGAGCCTGACGAGGGCCATCGCCCATGCCGATGTCGCGCTCTACGAGGCCAAGGCCGCCGGCCGCAACTGCGTCAGACCGCTGGGCCGCCGCGTCGCCGGCAAGAGGCTGGGCCACGCCGCTTGAACGATCGCGCTTGCGGTCGGGGGCCAACCGCGTCTAACACGACGGCCTTTGGCGGGGTCTGCCCCGCGCCGGAGCCGCCGTGACCCCTTCCGCCCGCCTGTCCGCCGCCATCGAGGTCCTCGCCGATATCGAGGCGCGCCGTCGCCCCGCGACCGATGCCCTGAAGGACTGGGGCCTTGGCCACCGCTTCGCCGGGTCCAAGGACCGGGCGGCGATCGCCAGCCTCGTCTATGATGCCCTGCGCCGCCGCGCCTCGGCCGCCCATGTGATGGACGGGGAGACACCGCGCGCAGTTCTTCTCGGCAGCCTCGCGCTCGCCCGCGGCCTCGACGTCGACGCCATCGCGGGTCTGTGTTCCGGAGAGCGCTTCGCGCCGGAGCCCTTGTCGGCGGAGGAATCCAAGCGCCTCGGTGCGCTGAATCTCGCCGACGCTCCGCCCCATGTGGCCGGCGACTTCCCGGAATGGCTGGCGCCCGATCTCGCCGCCGCCTTCGGCGACCGCCTCGTTGGGGAGATGCTGGCGCTGGCGGCGCGCGCGCCTATCGATATCCGCGTCAATACGCTGAAGACGGAGCGCGCTCGCCTCATTCCGGACCTCGCCCATCTTGCGCCGCAGGTGACGCCGCACGCGCCGACCGGTCTCCGGTTCTCCGCCGGCGAGGACGGCCGCGGTCCGACGCTGCAGGTCACGCCCGAATTCCTCAAGGGCCTGTTCGAGATCCAGGACGAGGGCTCGCAGGTCATCGCCGCCATGGCCGGCGCGGCCCCCGGCATGCAGGTCGTCGACCTCTGCGCCGGCGGCGGCGGCAAGACCCTCGAACTCGCCGCGCTGATGGGCAATTCCGGCCAGATCTACGCGACCGACTCGGATGCGCGGCGCCTCGCCCCGATCCACGACCGCCTGACGCGCGCGGGGGTCCGAAACGTCCAGGTGCGCACGCCGAAGGGCAGGGGCGACGAGCCGCTGGCCGATCTCGCCGGCAGGATCGATCTGGTGCTGGTTGATGCCCCCTGCACCGGCATCGGCACCTGGCGGCGCAACCCGGACACCAAGTGGCGCGTGCGCCCCGGCGCCCTCGACGAGCGCATGAAGGATCAGGACCTCGTCCTCGCGCGCGCGGAGCGGCTCGTGAAGCCCGGCGGCCGCATCGCCTATGTCACCTGCTCGGTCCTGCCGCGCGAGAACGACGAGCGGATCGCGGCCTTCCTCGAGGGCCACCCAGGCTTTCAGGCCGTCGACCCCCGCGAGGTGCTGGCGCTGGCCCCCGACACGCTCTCCGAGCGTGACGACCTGGTCTCTCCGGCCGGTCTGGGGCTGCAGCTCTCGCCGCTCAGGACGGGCACGGACGGGTTCTATCTCGCGATTGTGGAGCGGCGCGCCTGAGCCGGTGTCGGGGCCGCGCAGACCCGCCGGAGCGCCTCCTGACCGGCACCCGCTGACGCCCTGCTGCCATCTCTGTGTTGATGGCGCGGCGCTTGGGCTTGCGCCGTGCCCGGCATGGTCGTAACGCAGAAAAATGACCCAGC
>CAZEZD010000260.1:0-4710 GCA_964516115.1 uncultured Hyphomicrobiales bacterium | reverse complement strand
TCGGCCCGGCCTTCCTCGCGGCGGTGCTGGACCCGGTGCCCGGCTGGGTGGCGGCGCTCGACGAGAGAGGCGGCGCATGACCGGCCCCCAGTTCCGCGAGCCGCGGGAAGCGCCGGACGGGTGGATGGCACCGAGCCTCGTCATCACCGTCTTCGTCGTCGGCGCGCTCGCCGCGCTGGTCTTCGCGTTCCTCGCCGCCTGAGGGCAGCGGGGCGTCTCACATCCTCTGGAGGTTCATGCCATGACGGCGCCGCCGCGCTTCAATGCCGGCCCCGAGACGCGGGGCATCACCATCACCGTCAACGAACGGGTCTATGCTGGGCTCGTGGACATGGCGCGGGCCGCGTCGCGGACACCCAGCGTGCAGGCGCAGCTGCTGTTCGAGGCGGCCTATTCGGCGCGCTGCAAGCCGACCGGCGATCGGGATCTCGATGCGGCGGTGGCGGCGATCGACACGCAGGGCGGCGGGATTGTGCCCCCGGCGCTGGTGCCGTCGGTGCTCGCCTTCATGAAGGAGGGGGCGGGGGCCCCGGCAGGCGTGACCTTGCCCGAGGTCGTGATGCCGCAGGAGAAGAAGGTCTTCGCGACCATCATCCCGTCGGAGCCGAAGGTGCTGACGGCCCGGCAGGCTCAGCACGCCGCCATTGTGGCGCGGGCGAAGGCGGCGGTGCCCTCGAACCTCGACCGGCCTTCGGCGGTCCTCCCCGTGCCCACCGTCACCGAACCGGAGAACGACCATGTCGACGTCGCGCCCGCTGCGCCGCAGGCCACCGCCATGGAAGCGGCGCCGCAAGATGCGCCCGACGCCATGGGTGTCGCTGAGGGTGAAGCGGTGGAGCCTGTTCCGGCCGCTGCAGAACCAGCCGGAGCGCCGGCTGAGGCGCTCTCCGAACCGGTGGGCCTGGCTGCGCCTGCGGTGGGCGGCGCAGGAGAACCGGCGGACACGCCGCCCGCGCCCGCTGCGGCACCTTCGGAGCCGCTGATCAGCGCCGCGACCCTGAAATACATGCGGACGCTGAAGTCCATCGGCAATTCGATGGACGAGATCGCCGACCTGGTGGGTCTGCCGGTGAAGGCGGTGCGCGAGGCGCTGGCGGGGAAGCAGCGATGAGCGATCGTTTGGGCATCGCCTATGCGGAGGCATCCGCAGCGCAAAAGCTTCGCGCCTACTGGGCGGAGTTCTGCGACGCCGACCCGGTTCCGGCGGAGTTTATCGATGACATGGATGCCGCCGGTCTAGCGGAGTGCGTCCCTGTTGATGATGAGGCGCTTGAGAGCGCTTTCGCGGCAGAACGCGGCATTGAGCCGGGCGGCATGATGTGGGTGCTCACAGCTGCCGGTCGTGCCGCTCTTTCGCATGGTCCATCGTCATGACCGCGCCCATGCTGCCGATCCACCCGCTGGCGGAGCTGTTCCCGGCGCTTGAGGGAGAGGCCTTCGACGCGCTGGTGGAGGACATCCGCCGGCATGGCGTGCGCGAGGAGATTGTGCTGCTGGACGGGGCGATCCTCGACGGCCGCAACCGCTACCGCGCGGGGCTCGTGGCGGGGGCAATCAAGGCCGGCGAGGTCTGGTGGCCTGACGGCGGTGGCCTGCGGCATCCATTCCACCTGTTCGTCGAGGCACACGACGGCGATCCGCTCGCCTGGGTTCTGTCGCGCAACCTGCACCGCCGTCACCTGAGCGAGAGCCAGCGGGCCATGGTGGCGGCGAAGCTGGCGACGATGCCGCGCGGGCGGCCGGCCGAAAATAGCTCAATTGAGCCAATTACCACGGCTCGCGCGGCTGAGCTGCTGAACGTCGGTGACGCCTCTATCAAGCGCGCCAAGAGCGTGCGGGAACATGGCGTTCCCGACCTGGTCGCGGCGGTCGAATCTGGCGAGGTGGCGGTGTCGGCAGCCATGGCGGTCGCGTCGCTGCCGCTCTCCGAGCAGGCCATCATCGTGGCGCGGGGCAAGGCGGAGATCCTCGCCGCGGCCAAGCGCTACCGCGACGAGAACACGGCGCGGAAAAAGGCCCTGCGGGCGGAGAAGGAAGCCCGCCTCGGCGCCAAGCAGCGCGCGCTGCCGGAGCGGCGCTACGGCGTGATCTATGCCGACCCGGAGTGGCGCTTCGAGAACTGGAGCGACGAGACCGGCATGGATCGCGCGCCGGAGAACCACTACCCGACGAGCGAGACGGAGGCGATCGCCGCCCGCGACGTCATCTCGATCGCCGCCGACGATGCCGTGCTGTTCCTCTGGGCGACGGTGCCCATGCTGCCCGAGGCGCTGCACGTGATGGCGCGCTGGGGCTTCACCTATCGCTCGCAGTTCTGCTGGGCGAAGGACCGGGCGGGGCTCGGCCGCTGGAACCGGAACCGGCACGAGCTGCTGCTCCTCGGCACGCGCGGCGCGCCGCCGTGCCCGGCGCCCGGCACCCAGTGGGACAGCCTCATCACCGCGCCGCTGGGGCGCCACTCCGAGAAGCCGGAGAACTTCGCCCGGCTGATCGAGGACTATTTCCCGACCCTGCCGAAGATCGAGCTGAACGCGCGGCAGGCGCGGCCGGGCTGGGACGTGTGGGGCTTCGAGGCGGAGGGCTCATGACCGCCTTCGCCGAACATGGTCACTTCGATGCCGGGCGCTGGCTTGCCGCCTGCCTTGCCGATCCCGACGGCTTTGTCGAGGCCTCGGCGGAGATGGCGCAGCTGGCGGCCGAACATGCCTATGGCCGGCGCTTCACCATTCACCCGTTCCGGCCGCTCGAGCACTTCACCGCCTGTCTGCTGGCCGTCGACCGGCAGCGGGTGACCGGCGGGCAGATCTACGCCTCCTGGGCGATCGTGCCGACGCCCGAGGCCGGCGCGCCCGGCCTGGTGCCGGTGCTGCGGAAATGGATGGGGCCGGCCATCGGCTCGCCCGGCTGGGTGCGGGTGGCGGGTTTCCTGGACGCCGACACGGCCAAGGCGGGCTTGCGCGCCCTGCATATCGCGGGACGGCGCGAGGACGGCGCGCCGCCCGACTGGATCAGGGCGGACGGGACGGCGGATGTCGGCGCGGTCGAGCGGGTGCTGATGGCGGAGGGCATGGCGCCCGGCCGCCTCGGCGCTTCTGCAACGCGTGTCTATGCGTGGAGGCGATGATGCTGGGGAGCCTGTCGAGCCGGTTCCGGCCGGACCCTGAAGCCGAGCGGCGGCAGAAGGCGCTGGAGATCGCCAAGCGGGTGAATGCTCCGCCGCTGGCGCCGCGGGTGCGCCTGGCGCGGCACCTGAGGGAGGCCCTGAGGCGCTCCACCGAGGATGTGAAGCGGCTGCAGCGCGCCTGGGCAGAGGTCGAGCGGCTGGACGCCGGGCACAGGCCCGGGCCGGCGGAGCCGCCGAAGGGGAGTTTTCGCCAGACCATAGCCCGGGTGGCCGCGGCCCATGGGGTGAGGCTCTCCGAGCTTGCCGGCCGCTGCCGCAAGGCGCGGCTGATGATGGTGCGCTTCGAGTGCTACTGGCTCGGCATCTACGCTCATGGCCTGTCCTCGCCGCAGGTCGGCCAGCTGATGGGCGGGCGCGACCATTCGACCGTTCTCTATGGCCGCGACCGGGTGGATTCGATCCTGCTCGACACCTTCGCCTTGCGCGGCGAGGCGGCCCTCGCGCTCTGCGAGGATCTGCGGCGGGAGGCCCTGAAGGCGGCCTTCGCCACCCGCTCGGAACGCTACACGCGGATCCAGACGGAGCGCCAGAAGCGCGTCATGGCGCGGCTCTCCGCGAAGGATGAGGATATCGCCGCGCGGGTGCGGGAGGTGGGATCGCTGAAGGGCGCGGCCCGGGCGATGCACCTCGGCGAGCATGTGGTGCGGCGGGCCCTGCAGCGGCATCTGGAGGCGACCGGCGTGCCCTATGAGGTGCTGCTGGCGGAGCTGCGAAGGCGGCGCGGCCGGCCGATGCCGCGGCCCGAGACGGTGCTGGAGGCCTATGGCCGGCTCGGCTCGCAGCGCGCCGTGACGAAAGAGCTGCGCGTCGACTGGCGCTATGTGCAGGCCGTGCTGCGCGGCGAGGTGCCGGCATGAGCTTCAAGGCGGTCGGCTGGGCGATGGAGACCGGGCGGCGCATGGGCCGGGAGCTTCCCGCGCCGCTGCGCTGGCTGCTGGTCTGCGTCGCCGACCGGCAGAACGAGGACACGGGATATACTTTCATCCGCCCGCGAAAGCTTGCCGAAGACCATGGAAACTCTCTGGACTGGGTGAAGGACGCCCTGCGCCAGCTGGAGCGGCTCGGCCTCATCGCCAGGGTGCGCCGGCTGAAGGCGGACGGCAGCCACGACACCTCCCTGCTCATCGTGCTGAACGACGATGCGGCCCGCGCGAGGGCGGCCGAGCTCGGCTGGGCGCCGCCGCTGCCGGATGCGCCCGACGAGGCGGACGAGGCACAAGATGTTGAGGGGGTGGGGGTGGATTCACCCCTACCCCCCGAACGGCAGGGGTGGGGGTCGGCGGACCCCCAGGGTGGGGGTGAAATCACCCCTACCCATATAGATGAACCTGGAAGTGAACCTTCTCTTCCCCCAGCCCCCTCGTGCGTGAGGCGCGAGGCGGCGCCATCAGCGGGACAGCCCCTAGCGGTGGTGCCTTCCGACAAGAGGCCAGCGAGCTGGCAGCCGGACGGCTGGAGCCCCGACCCTGCGGGAGCGGATGCCTTCCTCGCCAGCTGGGAGCCGAAGACGGCCGGCGACCTGCCGG
>CAZEZD010000259.1:0-4718 GCA_964516115.1 uncultured Hyphomicrobiales bacterium | reverse complement strand
GGCGGGCCGGCAGCGGAGCGCTCCCCGACGGGCTGACGGTCACTCGGCGGCGACGCGCGTGCAGGCCTGCTCCGACGCCTCGATCATGGCGTCCGCGATCGTGCCGTAGGCGAGCGCCCAGGCGGTCCGCGACCCGTCGTCGAACGCGTCGCCGAGCATCTCGGCCAGCGTTTCGAGCAGGGCCAGACCGACCGTGTCGTAGTGCGCCGCGGTCACGCCATAGCCGTTGTGGCGCAGACCGAGCGCGCGAATGTCCCCGATCACCGCCGGGAGGTCGTGCAGCGACAGGATGACGTGGGCGAGGGCTTTGACCAGTTTACCGCGCTGTCCGCCGAGATCGGCGGGAAACATCGGGCGCAGCGCCGGATCGAGCCGGAACAGCCGGTCGTAGAACTGCCCCGAGAAGGCGTCCGACTGGCGGGCGATGGTGCCGAACTGATGGCGGATGAGGGTGATCTGGGAGGGTGTCATGGAGGGATCCGGTTACGGTCTGGGTTGATGACCGCACCCTGCCTTCTCGATCCTTCCCGGGCATGCCGACCGGACAGGGGGCCTGTTTCTCCCATTTCCGCGAACCGTGGGCCAGTCCGCGCCGCGCGCTGAAACACGGACTGAAACACCGCCGGCAGCGCCGCGACATTCAAACGCAGGAATAAGGCGGGCAGTTAGGTCGCAAGCAGCATGGACACCCGATGCCACCCCGCATGACCACAATCCGCACGCCGCAAGAAGACCAGGGGAGACCCCCGGGGCTCTCAGGCGCCCTCGTCGGCCGCCGGGGGCGTGGCGGCATGGCTCGGCACGTCGAAGACGTAGCCATGGCCCCGCACCGTCCGGATGGTCTCGGTCTCAAGCTTGCGCCTGAGGCGCGCGATGCGCGAATCGATGGCGCGGTCGAAGGCCTCCTCGTCCTCGGCCGGCGCCTGCTCCATGATCTCCTCGCGGGTGAGGACCTTTCCCGGGTTCTCCGCGAAGATGCGGATCAGCGCCACCTCGCCGGCGGACAGCCGGTCGGTCGAGCCATCGGCCTTCAGGATGCGCGCAGCCACCAGGTCGACCGAGGCCTGTTCGAAGACGACCAGATTGCGGCGGCGGCCGAGCCGGCGCTGCAGGATGCCGGCGACGCGCGCGGCCAGCTCCCTCAGCTCCACCGGCTTCTGGACGTAGTCGTCGGCCCCCAGTTCAAGCCCGAGAACCCGGTCCACCGGATCGGGATTTCCGGTCAGCACGAGCACGGCGACGTCGCTGGCGAGGTCGGTGCGGATGAGGATGTCGATGCCGTTCTCGCCGGGCAGGCCGATGTCGAGAATGATCAGGTCGGGCTTCTCGCGGGCGAGATAGGGTTCCAGCTCCCAGGCAGCCTTGAGGCAATCGACATCGTAGCCGAGATCGGACAGATACTCGCGCACCGCGTCGGCCCAGTCGGGTTCGTCGTCGAGCACCGCAATCCGGCCGCGCCGCGCCATCATCAGACCTTTCCAGAACGGTCGCAGAGTGTGAATCTGAATGCGACGAACTATTCTAGTGCGCGCCGTTCGGCGCTGTCACCCTCGCTCGAAACACAAGGGCATCCGGCATGAAGGCCATCGTTGCGATCGTCGACGACGAGGAGCACCTGCGTGAGGCGGTGGGTGAGTATCTGGAGCTGCAGGGCTTCGAGGTCCTGAGCTACCGCAACGCCCAGGTGTTCCGCGAGGAGTCCGCCGGCAAGCACATCGATGTCGCGATCCTCGACATCGCGATGCCCGGCGAGGACGGCCTGTCGCTGGCGCGGTTCATCCGCAAGTCGGGGTCCACCGGAATCATCATGGCGACCGCGGCGGGGCGGGCGATCGATCGCATCGTCGGCCTCGAGATCGGCGCCGACGACTATGTCGTGAAGCCCTATGAGCTGCGTGAGCTGCTGGCCCGGATCAAGAGCGTCCTGCGCCGCGTCAAGGCGGCTCCGGCCTCGGCGACGCCCCAGGCGGCCCAGGCGCCGGAGGGACGCAGCCTGCGCTTCGGTTCGTTGACGCTCGATCTCGACGCGCGGCGGCTGGTGGACGGATCGAACGGCGCGGTCGAGCTGACCGCGATGGAGTTCGACCTGCTGCAGGCCCTGGCGACGCGGCCGAATCGCGTGCTGTCGCGCGGACAGCTCCAGGAGTTCGCCCATGGGCGCTCGGCGGACGAGAGCGACCGGTCCATCGACATCCGGGTGACGCGGCTGCGCAAGAAGATCGAGCCTGATCCCGAGCACCCGCGCTTCATCAAGACGGTGCGCGGCGAGGGCTATGTCTTCGTCCCCAACGGAGCCTGAATCAGATGGCGGCCCTCGGCGGGGACGCGACCCCGGATCTCGATGACGGCTTTGCCGCCATGCTCCGCGACGACATCGTGGCGCCGGACGGCCGGTTCGACCCGGGCATCCTCGGCCGGCTGTTCGACGCGATGCCCATGCGCGTCACCGCCGCCGATGCCGACGGCCGCTTCGTCTACGCCAACCGCGTGGCCCTCGCGATGATGGATCTCGGCCTTGAGGACGTCGTCGGCCGCACCGTGCGCGAGGTCCTCGGCGACGACATGGCCGAGCGCACCGCGCCGATGCTGGCCGCGCTCCGGAAGGGCGAGACCCTGCATTGGAGCGACTGGGTCTCCTATCGGAACGGTACGCGACGCTTTGTCGAACAGACCTACTCGCCCTGCGTCGACCGGGAGGGCGGGCTGGTGGGCTTCATCGCCTTCATCCGCGACGCCACCGCGCTCAAGGAGCGCGAGGAGGCGCTGGAGGCGCGGATCGTGGCGCTCAATGTCGCCGAGACCATCAACACCGCCATCATCAAGACCTCGATCGACCCGATCATGGTGGTCGACGAGGAGGGTGTCCTCATCGATCTCAATCCCGCGGCGATGGCGACCTTCGGCTATTCGCGCAGCAACTCGGTCGGCCGCTCCATCGCCGAGCTGATCATCCCGCCGGGGCTGCGGCAGGCTCATGCCAACGGCATGGCGCGCTATACCTCCACCGGCATCAGCCGCGTGCTGGACCAGCGCATCACCATCGACGCGCAGCGCGCCGACGGAGCGTTGATCCCGATCGAGCTGACCATTTCCGAGATCAGGCTGCCGCAGCGCCGCGTCTTCACCGCGCATCTGCGCGACCTCTCCCAGGCGCGCGAGGCCGAGCGGCAGATGGAACAGCAGCGCGAGCGGCTGCACCAGGCCGAGAAGCTCTCGGCCATGGGTTCGCTGCTGGCCGGCGTCGCGCACGAGCTGAACAATCCGCTGGCCATTCTCGTCGCGCAGTCGACGCTGCTGATGGAAACCGCGGCCGATGCCGGGCAGAAGCGCCGCGCCGAGCGCATCCATGCGGCGGCCGACCGGGCGGGACGCATCGTCAAGAGCTTCCTCGCCATGGCGCGGCAACGGCCGGAGAAACGCGAGACGACGCAGATCAACGAGCTGGTGCGGGCCACCGCCGACATGCTGGCCTATGGCCTGCGCAGCCACGACGTGACGCTGGACCTCGACCTCGATCCAAATCTGCCGGCCATCATCGCCGACCGCGACTTCATCGGGCAGGTCATCGCCAATCTGGTGATCAACGCCCAGCACGCGCTCATCGATCTGGAGCCGCCGCGCAGGGTGACGATCTCCACCCGCCGCAAGAACGGTCACGTCCGGCTCGTCGTCTCCGACAACGGCCACGGCGTTCCCGATGCCATCGCCGGACGCATCTTCGAGCCCTATTTCACCACCAAGCCGTCCGGCGTCGGCACCGGTATCGGCCTATCCATCTGCAAGACGGTGGTGGAATCGCATGGCGGCTCCATCGGTCTCGACCGCAGCGAGGAGGGTGGAGCGCGCTTCACGGTGCTGATCCCGGTCGCCGCCGGGGACGCCGATGCTGCGGAGGCCGACGAGCCGGCCGCCAAGAACGGCCTGTCGATCCTCGTCGTCGACGACGAGGCCGATGTGCGTTCCGGCCTGGCCGAGATGCTCGAGCTTCTCGGACATCGCGTGCTGCCGGCGCAGACGGCGCGCGAGGCCCTGGAGGAAGGCGCGGTTCTCGACGCTGATCTCGTCTTCGTCGATCTGCGCATGCCCGGCGTCGACGGATTGCGCTTCCGCGACCGGGCGATCGGGCTCAACCCAGGTCTGGCGGACCGCGTCGTGATCATGACCGGCGATGCCGTGGAGGGGCCGGGCGCCATCGCGCGCCATGCCGGAGACGGCACCATCCCGATCATGGAGAAGCCTTTCACCATGGCGGACGTGCGGCGGGTGCTGGCCGCCTTCACCTGAAGATTATTGCGGTCCCCGCGAGTCGCCGGAACCGGGACATGAATCCTCATCGTGGGGGCCTGAGTCTTGCGAGGCCGAGCCATGGACGATCCGGCACCTTGCGAGTCGTCGTTAAGAATTCGTCAACCAGAATGACTCAACCGGCGCGACGTTCGACTCGCAGCTCTCCACGGATCGACTCGTCTAGTGGCCTGCTCGACTCTGAGCCACCACATCTGGTCGTGAACAAATCGTGACTCTGCGTGAGTCAGCGATTCGGACCCGATTCGTTCCAGACTCGTTCTCCGCGTGAACACGCCCCTGCCCGATACCGAAATGTCACGCCATGCGCTTGCCGGCATGATACACACGGTCCTGAATGACCCTGTCTTTTCCGCCATTGCCCCCCGCCCTCCGCGGGCGTGGGGTCACCGCAGTGCTCGGGCCCACCAATA
>CAZEZD010000258.1:0-4728 GCA_964516115.1 uncultured Hyphomicrobiales bacterium | reverse complement strand
GTTTCGCCGTTCCCGCCATGTCCGAATGCCTCCACATGCCCTGAACGCCCCGCCCGTGCACCGGAATAGCCCCCTGCCGGGGGCAAGGTCAAACCGGAAGGGCGGCTTTTGCGTGGCCCCAGGGCAACAGCACCCGTCCGCGTCGCGCGGCGGGCCGCGCCCGGCGGGCATGGACGCGCCGGTCCGGCAGCGCCTAATGTGCCTGAGAGAGAGCCGAGCATGACAGATAGCCCCGCGCCGCCGCAACCCGACCGGCACTATGTCCTTGGCGGAAAGCGCTTTCTGGCGCGTCCGCTGGATCCCGGCCTGCATGTGGTCGCGACCCCCATCGGCAATCTGCGCGACATGACCATCCGCGCCGTCGAGACCATGGCAGCCGCCTCGGTCGTCGCCTGCGAGGACACACGGGTGACACGCCGGCTTGTCGATCACTTCGTCCTCTCGACGAAGCTCTTACCCTACCACGAGCACAACGCAGCGGAGATGCGGCCGAAGCTCCTGGCGCGACTCGCGGCGGGCGAATCGGTCGCCCTCGTCTCCGATGCCGGAACGCCGCTCGTCTCCGATCCCGGCTTCAAGCTGGTGGAGGCGGCGCGCGAGGCCGGCCACCCCGTCATCCCGGTACCTGGGCCCTCCGCCGTCATGGCGGCGTTGGTCGCCGCAGGCCTGCCGACGGATGCCTTCTTCTTCGCAGGCTTCCTGCCGCCGAAAACGGTCGGCCGCCGCGGCCGGGCGAGGGACCTCGTCGCCGTGCCGGGCTCGCTGGTCTTCTTCGAGACCGGGCCGCGTCTTGCGGCCTCCCTCGGCGACCTCGCTGCGGAGCTCGGTGACCGTGAGGCGGCCGTCTGCCGGGAACTCACCAAGGCACATGAAGAGGTGCGGCGCGGCAGCCTCGGTGATCTCGCCGCGCACTATGCGGCAGCAAGCGAGCCGAAGGGCGAGATCGTACTGGTCGTCGCTCCTCCGGGCGATAAGCCGCCGCCCGAGGCCGACGACGTGGACGCCATGCTCAGGACGGCGCTGGCGAGGGGCTCGGTGAAGGATGCCGCCACCGCTGTCGCCACGGCCACCGGCCTGCCCCGCCGCGACGTCTATCAGCGCGCGCTCGTCCTTGCGAAGGTCGCGGGGTGAGGCGCGAGGCCGATCCGGGGCGGAGCGCCGCCTGGGGTCGCGGGCGGATCGCGGAGACGGCCGCCATGCTTCTGCTTCTCGCCAAGGGCTATCGCATTCTCGCCCGCCGCTGGCGCGCACCCGGTGCGGAGATCGACATCGTGGCGCGGCGCGGCGGAACGGTTGTCTTCGTCGAGGTGAAGGCCCGCAGCTCGATGGACCTTGCCGAGATCGCCCTGACAGCCGCCCAGCGCCGCCGCATCATCCGCGCCGCCGAGGTCTTCCTCGCCCGGCATCCCCGCCATGCGGGAGGTGATATGCGCTACGACATGATCCTGGTATCGAACGGCGGCTGGCCGCGCCATATACAGGGCGCGTTCGACGCGGATGTCTGAAAGGAATGCCCCATGCGCCTCAAGGTCGCGGTCCAGACCGACCCGATGGAATCCATCAAGATCAAGGGTGATTCCGGCTTTGCGCTGATGCTGGAAGCCCAGGCCCGCGGCCACGAGGTCTCCTACTACCACCCCGACAGCCTGGCCATGCACGACGGCGAGCCCTCTGCGCTCGCCTATCCGCTCGCCGTGCGCGACGTGGAAGGCGACCACTTCACGCTGGGCGAGGGTGCTCGCGTGCGCCTCGACGGCTTCGACGTCATCCTGATGCGGCAGGATCCGCCCTTCGACCTGCACTACATCACGGCGACGCATTTCCTCGAGCGGGTTCACCCGAAGACGCTGGTGGTCAACGACCCGACCAGCGTGCGCAATGCGCCGGAGAAGATCTTCGTCACCCTGTTCCCGCAGCTCATGCCGAAGACGCTGGTGACGCGCGACTTCGCCGCCATCCGCGCCTTCCGCAAGGAGATGGGCGACATCGTCATGAAGCCGCTCTATGGCCACGGCGGCGCCGGCGTCTTCCGCATCCGCGAGGGCGACGAGAATTTCGGCTCCTTCCTCGACACCTTCGCGGCGCTGACACGCGAGCCCTGGGTGATCCAGCAGTACCTGCCGGCGGTGCGCGACGGCGACAAGCGCATCATCCTCGTCGACGGCGTCTTCGCCGGGGCGGTGAACCGCGTGCCGGCGGCCGACGATCTGCGCTCCAACATGGTGCGCGGCGGGGCGGCGGAGACGACGCAGATCAGCGCGCGCGAGCGGGAGATCTGCGAGACCATTGGCCCGGAGTTGAAGGCCCGCGGCATCATCCTCGCGGGGATCGACGTGATCGGCGGCAACCTCACCGAGATCAACGTCACCGCACCGACGGGCATCCGCGCCATCCGCCGCCTGGGCGGTCCGGACATTGCCGCCGTCGTGTGGGACGCGATCGAGGCGAAGCGCCGCTAAGCCGTCAGGGCGCCGGAGCGGTCCCTATCCGGATGTTCCCTTATTGTTCTCTCTTCCGCCGCATGCACAATGCACGCGGGGGTGGGCCATGGTGCAGCGCGTTGCAACCGTCGCATTCGAGGGCATCGAGGCCAAGCCCGTCGACGTGCAGGTTCATGTCCTCTCCGGGCAGATCGTCTTCAACATCGTCGGGCTGCCCGACAAGGCGGTGAGCGAGGCGCGCGAGCGGGTGCGCTCGGCGCTGGTGGCCTCGGGTCTCGCCCTTCCCGGCAAGCGCATCACCGTCAACCTCGCCCCGGCCGACCTGCCGAAGGAGGGTTCGCATTTCGACCTGCCGATCGCCCTCGGCCTGATGGCGGCGATCGGCGCCATCCCGGCGGATGCGCTCGGGGGCTTCGTGGTGCTCGGGGAACTGGCGCTCGACGGGCGGATCACGCCGGTGGCGGGTGTGCTGCCGGCAGCGATGGCCGCCAATGCGCTCGGCCTCGGCGTCATCTGTCCCGCGGCCTGCGGTCCGGAGGCGGCCTGGGCCGGCGAGGACGTGGAGGTGCTGGCGCCGGACAATCTCGTCCAGCTCGCCAATCATTTCAGGGGCACGCAGGTGCTCACCCGCCCGAAGCCCGGCATCCGCACGGTGGACGCCGCGCTGTCGGACCTGAAGGACATCAAGGGGCAGGAGAGCGCCAAGCGGGCGCTGGAGATTGCCGCAGCGGGAGGCCATGCCCTGCTGATGAACGGTCCGCCGGGCTCGGGCAAGTCGATGCTGGCGAGCCGGATGCCGTCGATCCTGCCGCCGCTGATGCCCTCGGAACTCCTGGAAGTGTCGATGATCCATTCCGTGGCGGGCGAACTGGAGGGCGGCCAACTGACGACGCGCCGGCCCTTCCGCAATCCGCACCATTCCGCCTCCATGGCGGCGCTGATCGGCGGCGGGCTCAGGGTCAAGCCGGGCGAGGTGTCGCTCGCCCATCACGGCGTCCTGTTCCTCGACGAGTTGCCGGAGTTCCAGCCTCAGGTGCTCGATGGCCTGCGGCAACCGATCGAGACGGGCGAGGCGGTGATTGCCCGGGCCAACCAGCGGGTGAGCTTTCCGGCACGGTTCCAGCTCGTCGCCGCCATGAATCCGTGCCGCTGCGGACGCGCCACCGAACCCGGCTACGCCTGCCGGCGCATGCCGAACGAGCGCTGCATGGCCGATTACCAGGCGAAGATCTCCGGGCCGCTCATCGACCGTATGGACATGGTGATCGAGGTGCCGGCGGTCTCGGCCGCCGACCTCATCCTGCCGGCGCCCGCGGAGGGCAGCGCCGAGATCGCCCTGCGGGTCGCCGCGGCGCGAGCGCTGCAGGGCGAGCGCTATCGCGCGCTCGGCGTGCCCGTGCTGCTCAATGCGCATGCCCCGCCGGCCGTGCTCGATGCGGTGGCGACGCCGGATGCCTCAGGCGCCGCCCTGCTGCGGGACGCGGCGGAGGCGATGCGGCTCACCGCCCGCGGCTACCACCGGGTGCTGAAGCTCGCCCGCACCATCGCCGACCTGGACGGCACGGCGACGATCGGCCGGCTGCATCTGGCCGAGGCGATCAGCTACCGCGGCGCGACCGACCGGGTGCGCGCTGCGGCGTGACGCTCACGCCCTCGGTAACCCGGCGTCAACCCTGTCTCTTTACGCTCGCTTGGTCGTTCGGTCGCGCGTGGAGAGTTGCCGTGGATGCTTTCGCCCTCGTTGCGGGTGGTCTCGCGGCTCTCGGCGTAGCCGGTCTCGCCGTGCTCCTGCATCTCGTCCACGGCCGTCGCGCCCTGCTGCGCAAGACGGCCGCACTCGAAGACACGATCGAGGTGCTGACCGACCGGGTGTTCGAACTCGCCGAGAGCGAGGAACGCCATCGCGGCCTGATCGACGCGCAGGGCGACCTGATCGTGCGCCGCGACCGCGCCGGAACCATCACCTTCGCCAATCGCGCCTATGGCGATCTGGTCGGCCGCCCGGCGGCCGACCTCGCCGGCCTCGCCACGGCGCACGAGGTTCTCACCCGGTCCGAGGAGCGGCAGGAGCCCGACGGCTCGCGCAGCGTCGACGAGTGCATCGCGGCGCCCGCCGGCCTGCGCTGGATCGCCTGGCGCCACCATCCCATTCGCGACGCCGAAGGCCGCTGCGAGGAGATGCAGTCCGTCGGCCGCGACATCACCGACCGCAAGGCCGCCGAAGCGGCCCTGGCCCTGTCGAGCGCGCGCGCGGAGAGCGCCAACGAGGCCAAGTCACGCTTTCTTG
>CAZEZD010000257.1:0-4730 GCA_964516115.1 uncultured Hyphomicrobiales bacterium | reverse complement strand
CTGGCCACCGCCGGCTCGACGCACTGAGGCGCATCCGCTTCCCGATGATCAAAAGGCCGCCTCCGGGGCGGCCTTTTTGCGTCGGGGCACGGGGGACAGGCCTGCCTCCTGCGGGCGTCGCGTCCGGTCTCTCGCAGGTGGTGCTTCCGGCCCCTCACAGGAGTCCGACTATGCGCAAGGCGAATGCGCCTGGCCTGATGGTCGGGGGAGACGGAAAGGGCGATGCAGGAATGAGCGTCCGGGTCTGCTATCGGATCAGCAGGCGCAGAACCCGAACATGCGACAAAACCTACCGCAGAGCGCGACGCTCGTCAAGGAAAATAATCCCGCAATAGGACATCCGATGCGGTCTCTGCCGTCCTACCCCAGTTCGGCGACCTTGATCCGCTTCACGCCGAGCGCCGCCATGTCGGCCCAGGCCTTGTCGAGCGAGCCGCCGAGATCGATGGCGCGGCAGGCCTCCTCGACCACGAAGGTCTGCAGGCCGTTCTTCGCCGCGTCCTGCGCCGTCCAGTTGACGCAGAAGTCGGTGGCGAGGCCCACCACCACGGCCCGGGTCACGCCGCGCTCCTTCAGATAGCCGCCGAGCCCGGTCGCGGTCTTGCGATCGGCCTCGAGTAAGCCTGAATAGCTGTCGACCTCCTTGCGGTAGCCCTTGCGGACGATGGTCTGGGCATGGGGAATGTCGAGGCCCTCATGGAACTCGGCGCCGGCGGAATCCCAGGTGCAGTGGTCCGGCCACAGAACCTGCGGTCCATAGGGCATCTGCACCACCTCGAAGGGCTTCTTGCCGGGGTGGCTCGTGGCGAAGGAGGAGTGGCCCTCCGGGTGCCAGTCCTGGGTGAAGACGACGTTCTGGAAGCGCCGGCCGATAGCGTTGCACACGGCGACCACATCGTCGCCCTTCGGCACGGCGAGGCGTCCGCCCGGGCAGAAGTCGTTCTGCACATCGACGACGATGAGCGCGGTCTGCGGGTCGATCACCGGCTTGTCCTGGGCCATTGCGCCGCGGGTCGCGGCGGCGGTGAGGAGGGTGGCGCCGGCGATGACGGCCCGGCGGTCGAGGGAGAAGCGGTCGTTCATGGCGGCCTCCGCAGCAGGGGGAGGCCCAAGGCTACGCCTCGCTACGGATTGTGCGATGCGGAAAACCCCGTATCCGCGCGGTCACACCGGATGGGCGAAGGGCAGGAAGGTCTCCACCACCCGCTGGTAGACGCCGCGCTTGAACGGGATGATGAGCGAGGGCGTTGAGACAAGCGGCTCCCAGCGCCAGGCCTCGAACTCCGGCTTGTGGCCGCCACCGGGATGGGCGACGTCGATCTCGCTGTCGTCGCCGTCGAAGCGGAAGGCGAACCACTTCTGCGTCTGGCCGCGATACCGGCCCTTCCAGGCCTGGCCGGCGACCTCCTGCGGCAGGTCGTAGGCGAACCATTCGGGCGCCTCGGCCAGCAACGAGGCCGAGCGCACGTTGGTCTCCTCGAACAGCTCCCGCCGGGCGCTGAGGAGCGGCTGCTCGCCCTCGTCGATGCCTCCCTGCGGCATCTGCCAGGCATGGCCAGCATCGACATGCTCGGGGGCGGGGCCCTTGCGCTTGCCGACGAAGACGAGGCCCTGCCGGTTGAACAGGGCGACGCCGACGCAGGGGCGGTAGGGCAGGTCTTCGAAGCGCGTCATGGGTCTGGTCCGCGAATGGGGCATGCTAGCCTGCCGGAGGGCGACGGGCGACCCCGGCCGAAACCGGCACGAGGACGAAGCCGCGGCTCTCCAGGGTGCGGGCCCAGCGCGCCACCCGGTCGATCGTCACCGGCAGGGCGGAGCCGATGCCGAGGGCGAAGCCGCGCTCCCGGGCCCTCGCCTCGAGACGCGCCAGCTGCGCGTCGAGCTCCACCGGCGTCGGCACGCGGTCGAGGTGGACGTCGCCGCGCAGGTTCGGCTGCTGCAGGGCGGTGGCGATCTGCGGCACGAGGCTGCGGGCGCTGGTGCCGTCGTCGATCACCATCAGCCCGCGCTGGTGCGCCTCCCGCAGGATGGGCGTCGCCGCCGCCTCGGAGGCCATGAACTTGCCGCCCATGTAGTTGACGATGCCCGCATAGCCCTGGAAGCGGCCCATCGCCCAGTGAAGGTGCTCGGTGTTCTGGCGGCTGGAAAGCGTCGTCAGCAGGGTCTTCGGGCCGGGATCGTTCTCCGGATAGTCGAAGGGCTCCATCGGCACCTGCAGGAAGGCCTCGTGGCCCTCGGCGCGGGCCCTGGCCACGATCCGCTCCAGATCGCTGCCATAGGGGGCGAAGGCCAGCGAGATGGCGCCTGGCAGCTTGGCGAGGGCTTCGGCGGTGCCCTGCTGGCTGATGCCGAGGCCGCCGATGAGCACCGCGATGCGCGGCGCGGAGGGCGCCGATCCCGTCGGCACCCGGAAGGTGCGGGCATAGACGTCGCGCGGCTTGCTGCCGTCGGGGGCGACGCGCGGCAGCATGCCGTGGGGCGTGCGCTCGATCAGCCGCGGATCGAGCCCGGAAGCCTGCTCGGGCGGCGGGGTGGCGATGCGCACGGCCCGCGATGTGCCGGACATGCCGTCGATGATGTTGATGGTCGAGACGCCTTCGCCGCCGGCCGGGGACGGCTGGGGGGCTGCGGGCGGCGGCGCCTGGACCACCGGCTCGGTGGTGCGCGGCGCCGGCATGGCGATGGCTGCGATGGCGCGGGGCTCGCCGCCAAGAGGATTGTGGATGAGGGCGACGGCGCCGGCGAGACCGACGATGAGCGTTCCGACCACGCCGGCAGCGATCGGCAGGAGCGGCAAGGCGGGGAACCGCCGCTTCCTGTCCTGCTGGGTTTCGACCCCGAGCGGGGCGTTGAGGTCGTCGGTCATGGCGCCTGCGCTGCCGCGGTTCGGATACCGCCCTCCTAGATCACGGGCGAACCCTTAATCCGCAGTTAACCAAACCGGTCCGAGCATCGGAGAACCGCGCAATTGTCGCGAATTTACCTCATCCGGCCGGCGTGCTAGGCACAAGCCCTTGGAGGTCTCGATGTCCGCGCAACCCAGCCTCGCCGACGATGCGGCCGGCACCGAAGCTGCGATGCTCGACATAGGGCGGCGGGCGAGGGCGGCGGCGCGTCGCCTGGCACTGGCCTCCACCGCCCAGAAGAACGCCGCGCTGACCGCGATGGCGCAGGCCATCCGGACCCGGTCCCGCGCTATCTGCGAGGCCAATGCCGAGGACATCGCCGAGGCCCGCCGCGAGGGCATGACCCCGGCCTTCATCGACCGCCTGGCGCTCGATCCCGCCCGCGTCGAGGCGATCGCCGCCGGCATCGAACTGGTGCGCGACCTCGACGACCCCGTCGGCAAGGTCATGGACGCCTGGGATCGCCCCAACGGCCTGCGCATCGAGCGGGTCCGCGTGCCACTCGGCGTCATCGGCGTCATCTACGAGAGCCGCCCCAACGTGACCGCCGATGCGGCCGCCCTGTGCCTCAAGTCGGGCAATGCGGCGATCCTGCGCGGCGGCTCGGACAGCTTCCGCTCGTCGCGGGCAATCCACCAGGCGATTTCCTCGGGACTCGATGCCGCCGGCCTGCCGTCCGCCGCGATCTCGCTGGTGCCGACCCGCGACCGCGCCGCCGTCGGCCTCATGCTGCAGGGCCTCGAGGGCGCCATCGACGTCATCATCCCGCGCGGCGGCAAGAGCCTCGTGGCGCGCGTCCAGGCGGAGGCGCGGGTGCCGGTCTTCGCGCATCTCGACGGCAACTGCCACGTCTATGTCCACGGCGCGGCGAGCCTCGCCATGGCGCGGGACATCGTGCTCAACGCCAAGATGCGGCGGACCAGCGTCTGCGGCGCGGCGGAGAGGCTGCTGGTGGACGAGGCCTGCGCCGGCACGCATCTGCGGCCTCTCGTGGCGGCGCTGCTGGACGCCGGCTGCGAGGTGCGCGGCGACAGCCTCGCCCGCATCGTCGACCCGCGCGTCAGGCCGGTGAGCGAAGAGGACTGGAGCACCGAGTTCGGCGACGCGATCATCGCCGTGAAGGTGGTCAGCGGCCTCGGCGACGCCATCGCCCATGTCGAACGTTACGGCTCGCACCACACCGACGCCATCGTCACCAACGACCAGGCGGCGGCCGACCGCTTCATGGCCGAGGTCGACAGCGCCATCGTCCTGCACAATGCCTCGACCCAGTTCGCCGACGGCGGCGAGTTCGGCTTCGGCGCCGAGATCGGCATCGCCACCGGGCGGATGCATGCCCGCGGCCCCGTCGGCGTCGAGCAGCTCACCTCCTTCAAGTACCGCGTGCGCGGCACGGGGCAGACCCGTCCGTGAGGCCCTATGGCAGTCGCATCGCCTCGCGCCGACCGCGCGCCGGCGTCCGCCTCGTCATGCCGCCGCACGCGCCGGGCATGCGCATCGGCCTGTTCGGCGGCTCGTTCAATCCGCCGCACGATGCCCATCGGCTCGTCGCGCTGACGGCGCTGAAGCGGCTCGGCCTCGATGCTGTCTGGTGGCTCGTCAGCCCGGGCAATCCCCTGAAGACCGGCCGCGGCCTCGCGCCGCTGGATGAGCGCATCGCCGCGGCACGGCGGCTCGCCCGCCACCCGGCGATCCATGTCACCGGCGTCGAGGCGGCGCTCGGCACCCGCTACACCTTCGACACGATCGCCAAGCTCCGGGCGCGGTGCCGCGGCGTGCGCTTCGTCTGGATCATGGGCGCCGACAACCTCGCCCAGTTCCATC
>CAZEZD010000256.1:0-4730 GCA_964516115.1 uncultured Hyphomicrobiales bacterium | reverse complement strand
GGGAAGCCGTTGCCCATCGGCTTGCCCATGGTGACGATGTCCGGGTCGATGCCGTGGCGCTGGTAGCCCCACAGATGGGTTCCCGAACGGCCGAAGCCGGACTGCACCTCGTCGGCGATGAACAGGCCGCCGGCCTTGCGCACCACCTCGGCCACCGGCGCCAGCAGCGTCACCGGATCGGAGTAGATGCCGTCGGAAGAGAACAGGGAATCGGCGATGAAGGCCGCGAGGCCCTCGCCGCGGCGCTCCAGCTCGCGCACCTCGTGCGCCACCTGCGCCGCCATGCGTTCACCCAGCATCGCCGGGTCGAGGCGATAGGAATCCGGGCCGTCGACGCGCCGCACCCAGGTTCCGAGCCGCGATTTCTCGCCCATGGAGGGCGAGAAGCTGGCCGTCAGTTCCGAATTGCCGTGATAGGCCTCGGAGGTGACGATGATGCCGCTGCGGTCGGTGTGGTGCTTGGCGATGCGGACGGCGAGATCGTTCGCCTCCGAGCCGGTGCAGGTCATCATCAGGTGGCCGATGCGGCCGCCGAAGGTCGGCAGGATGGCCTCGGCGAAGTCGAGAATGCCGTCCTGCAGGTAGCGGGTGTGGGTGCACAGGATGCCGAGCTGGCGCGACACGGCTTCGGCGACCTTAGGATGGGCGTGGCCGATGGAGACGACGTTGTTGTAGGCGTCGAGATATTCGTTGCCCTGAGAATCATAGAGCAGCACGCCCTGGCCGCGGCACACCTCGACCGGGTTGGCGTAGAAGAGGCGATAGGCCGGTCCGAGCAGCCGCTGACGCCGCGCGATCATGTCGCGCGTCCGCTGCGGCACGCCGCTCGCATTGTTCGGGTCAAAGGCGTTGACCATATTGCCGGGCTGCCGGGCGGTGGCGGTGGCGGTGGTGTTCATGGCCTTGTCCTTGTCATCCGTGCCGGGGAAGGGGTGAAGCCGTCGTCGACGGCAAGAAGGCCGCGCTGACCTCGTCGGGGTCGCGATCGAGGAACCAGCCGAGTTGCCACCAGCAGGGCGGGGTGTTGCGCAGGATGTAGGTCGCGTTCTGCGGGAAGATGCGGGCGAGCCAGGTCGACAGGAGGATGCGGGCTATCACCCGCCCCATTGTCAGGTGCGGGATCAGCGCGAGTTCCTCCTCGGTCAGGTCCGCCACCGCGAGATAGCCGCGCAGGAGGTCCCGCCCGGCACCGAAGGCGTCCTCCACCGGTGTCAGAGGCAGCTGGTTGAGCAGGGCGGTGGAGACGTCGACGGCGATCGCCGTGCGCACCGCGTCACCGAAATCGATGATGCCGTTCACGAAGGCGGGATTAGCGTGGTCGACGACGATGTTGGAGCGGCTGAAATCGTTGTGCAGCACCTGGCGGCGCAACCGGTCGAGACCGGACGCGGCCGCCGCGAACCTGTCGAGCGCGGTCTCCAGCAGCCTGCGCTCCCCGGCATCGTCGACGCCCGACAGCAGCGGCGCCAGCAGCATGAGGTGCTGCACGTCCCAGGCGAGCACCCGGTCCTCCCCGGGATGGCGGAAGTCCGCGGTGGCGAGCCTGAGGCGGGCGAGGATCGCCCCCACCCGCTCGCGCTCCACCGGCGAAGATGTGGTGCTGTCCAGCGGCGTGCCTTCGAGGTAGCTGACCACCCGCACGATACGATCGGTGCCGTCCGATGCACGGTAGAGCGAGCGGAGGCCGCCTTCCCGGTCGGCGAGGACGCGCGGCACCGGCACGTCCGGCGCGCGCTGCTCGATATGGCGGAGGAGGTCGATCTGGAAATCGATCTCGATCGGCTTTTCCGCAGGATTGGCGATCTTGAGGACGAAGCCCTCACCATCGGGCGTCCTGATCCGGAACGTATCGTCCTTCTCCGTGTCGAAGCGCCGGAATGCGCCCTCGAGCCCGTAGCGCTCGCCCGCGACCTGGCGCACGTCCGCCTCGCTGAGATGCGCCGCAGAGGTATCGAGGCCGCCGCCCGACAGGATGGAAGGAAGGATCATGCGCCATCGTCCGAAAGGATGGATCGACTAGCCGATTGTCGACAATCGATCAATGGATCGATCCTCCGGGCAGCCCTGCGACGGCAGCCCTGCGCCACTGGCGTGACGCCGCACGGGATTTCTCACGCAGAAACGCCGGGGCGAGGCCCCGGCGTTCGATCGATCTGCGATCAGGCCTTTGCCGTCAGAAATTGCCGGCCTGGCCCTGGCGATCGTCACGCACGTCGACGGCGACGGGTGCCCGGAGGTCGCGACGGGCGGTGAACTCGCGCGGCGTCTGGGTCTGGTACTGGGTGACCGTGTTGCGCGGGGTCGCCTCGACCTGGGCGAGAGCCGGGACGGCGGCGGCGAGGGGCGCCAGAACGGCGGCGGTGAGGATGAACTTCTTCATGACTTGTCTCCTGGGGGAAGCCGGCGGGCCTTTGTCGGCCCAGCCGGTAGGGATGCGGGCTGACCCGCATGGGTAGGGACGGCGGCGATCAGAAGTTGCCGGCCGGGCCCTGACGGTTGATCCGGACCTGCTCGCCACGGTTCAGCGCGGCGGGAACCTCGATGACGCGGCGGGAGGTGAACTCGCGCGGCGCCTCGCTGCGCTGGGTGACGGCGACGTTGGCCGAGGCATCGACCTGGGCGAGAGCCGGGACGGCGGCGGCGAGGGGGGCCAGCAGGGCGCCGGCAAGGATGAGCTTCTTCATGGTCATTCTCCGTTCGAACCCGGGCGGGGAGGGACACGCGCCGCCCGGAAAGTGTTGCTGTGTCGGCGGGAGGTGTCCGCCGTCGACACCGCTGAATTGGGCCCTCAGCCTTTCACTTGCCAATCACGAGATTGAGAAATTGCAATGTTGGGGGCATCGATAGATTTGCATCATTGCACAGTCGCAATTTCGTGAGGATAAATCGCGAGGCCGTGATCGACGGCATCTTGCGGCGCAGCAGAACGTGCCAGGTGCTGCGGAGGCTGCCGCGGGATGCGATGAAGGCACTCTGCCGGACGCCGTCCCGAAAACGAAAAAGGGCGGCCCGCCGGGCCGCCCTTTCGTGATCTGGTCTGAAGGTGCGTCTCAGGCTGCGCCGTAGCCGACCGTGCCCTTGATCTCGAGGAACTCCTCAAGGCCGAACTCGGCATATTCGCGGCCGTTGCCAGACTGCTTGTAGCCGCCGAACGGCGCACCGGCATCCCAGGCGGGATAGTTGATGTAGACATTGCCTGAGCGCATCTGCGCGGCGATCTTGCGGGCCTTCTCGAGCGATCCGGACTGCACGTAGGAGGCAAGCCCATAGGGCGTGTCGTTGGCCCGCGCGACGATCTCATCCTCGCTCTCGTAGGGAAGGATCGCCAGGACGGGTCCGAAGATCTCCTCCTTCGCGATGGTCATGTCGTCGGTGACGCCGGCGAAGACGGTCGGCCGCACATAGTAGCCGCGGTTGAGGCCCTCGGGCCGGCCGGTGCCACCGGTCACCAGTTCGGCGCCCTCCTTGATGCCGCTCTCGATCAGCTTCTGGATCTTGTTGAACTGGATCTCGCTGACCACCGGACCCATCCAGCTGTCGTCCGCCGAGGCCGGTCCGACCTTCAGCTTGTCGGCGACCTCTTTCGCGACCTGCTTGGCCTCGTCGTGCTTGGCGGCCGGCACGAACATGCGGGTCGGCGCGTTGCAGGACTGGCCGGAGTTGCGCATCATCCCCTCGACGCCGAGCTTCACCGCCTTGGCGAGGTCGGCGTCGGGAAGGATGATGTTGGCCGACTTGCCGCCGAGCTCCTGATGGACGCGCTTGACCGTGTCGGCCGCCGCCTTGGCGACGAGCACGCCGGCACGGGTCGAGCCGGTGAAGGACACCATGTCGACGCCGGGATGGCGGGCGATCGCCTCGCCGACGGTGGGACCATCGCCGTTGACGAGGTTGAACACGCCCTTCGGCACGCCGGCCTCATGCATGATTTCGGCGAAGATGATGCCGTTGAGCGGTGCGATCTCGCTCGGCTTCAGCACCATGGTGCAGCCGGCGGCGAGCGCCGGAGCGACCTTGCACATGATCTGGTTGATCGGCCAGTTCCACGGCGTGATCATGCCGACGACGCCGATGGGCTCCTTGGAGATGAGGGTCGTGCCGCGCAGCTCCTCGAATTCGAAGGTCTCCAGCGTCTCGATCATCTTCGACAGATGCGCCGTGCCCATGCCGGCCTGCGCGGTGTGCGCCAGCTTCTTCGGCGCGCCCATCTCGCGCGAGAGCGCATCGGCGACGTCGGCGAAGCGCTTGTTGTAGACCTCCAGCAGCTTGCGCATCAGCGCCAGGCGCTCGGCCTTGGTGGTCTGGGAAAACGTCTTGAAGGCCTCGCGCGCGGCCTTCACCGCCTTGTCGACGTCGGCCTCGGTGCCGAGAGCGATCTTGGTGAAGGGCTCTTCCGTCGAGGGATCGATGACGTCGAGCGTCGCCGTGCCGGTCGGGGTGACCCATTCGCCGTCGATGTAGAATTTGAGATTGTTGGACATCGCGTTCGTCCTCCGAAACTGCCAGACGCGGGAACCAGATTCCGCAAACAGAACTGGCCGGGCGCGCAAACTGCCACCATTCCCCCGTATCGCGCCAGCCCCGGAGCCCGCGCTTTCCGGCAGGGCTCCCTTTCCGGCCCGATCCGAGCCAAAGAGAAAGGCCGCGCCCTTGCGGACGCGGCCCTGGACAGCTGCGGAAATGGAGATGATCAGCGGCCGGCGCGGGCGCGGGCGCGGATCATGAAGGCG
>CAZEZD010000255.1:0-4730 GCA_964516115.1 uncultured Hyphomicrobiales bacterium | reverse complement strand
TGATCCTCCTCAGGATCCATAATGGCCGCCGTACACAAAATTACCGACAGTCCCCCTCGCCGCCGACGGTTCCGGCTCCATCGACAACGATGAACTGCGTCTCCAGCGCGAAGGCTATGGCCAGGCGCTCGTCTCCCCCGAGGTGCTCTCGGTCATCGCGAAGGGAATCAACGGCGCCATCGCCGTCATCTACACCGAATGGGGCGGCCCGACCTCGCAGCATGTCATCGTCGACTGGACGCTGATCCGTGACGAGGCGAGTGCGAAGGCCTTTGCGGCCGAACTGTTGGTCCGCCCGCGCGCGGCGCGAGGCTACAATTCCATCTCCGCCGCCATCGATTTCTGCGTGAACCTGATGGAAACTGGCCCCTATCGCGGCCTGAAGCGCGTCATCGACGTCTCGGGTGATGGGCCGAACATCGGCGGACGCGCCGTGGAGGCGGCCCGCGACGATGCGGTGGCCAAGGGCATCACCGTCAACGCCCTGGCGATCATCAGGCCCGGCGGGAGCGTGCCGGCCCGCATCGGCCAGCCGCTGCCGGACTATTACCGCGAGGCGGTGATCGGCGGCCCCGGCGCCTTCGTCGAGGTAGCGGACGAAAACCGGTCCTTTGCCGAGGCTGTCAGGCGCAAGATCGTGACGGAGATTGCGTGAGCAGACAAATATCAATACTACTTACGCAAGATAGATCTGAAGCGTCGGGTGTTTCCTCGCAAACCAAATCTGCGGTTGGCAATCTTGATATACGCGTCAACGCGACAGAGGCTTCTCTTGTGATCACCCAGTGGATCTCTAATTCTATTATGACATGAGTCCCATACCACCCAATGCCAGTGTCCGTTCTTGTGATCCCGCCTCACAAGTTTGAGAAGTGCATCGGCATTGAGTGCAGCGAGATTGCGCGAGATTTCTGATCTTTTGACGAAATTCCTGCGGGACATTCTCAGCGATACTAACCTATCTGAAACGGTTGTGACACCAAGAGTCTTCAATGCATCAATTATGCAACTCCTTTTGACATAATCACATTCGCCAAACTTGGAAATGGCCTCGGCGGCAATGTCGTATGAAACGCCCGCAAGCATTGCGACACAAGCAACGCCGCAATCATTTTTATCTTCATACTGCAGTACGGTTCGCATGATGCATGCCATCATAGCAGTGTTGTAACCGTCAAGGAAAAACCCCGGCTCATGGCCGGGGTTCTCTGAAGATTGGCAGGCTCTGTCGTCTCAGGCGGTCGCCTTTTGGAACATCTCGTCGACGTAGTCCCAGTTGACCATGTGCTCGACGAAGGCCTTGAGGTAGTCGGGACGGCGGTTGCGGTAGTCGATGTAGTAGGAATGCTCCCACACGTCGCAGCCGAGGATCGGCGCCGCGCCATGCACCAGCGGGCTCTCGCCGTTCGGCGTCTTCATCACGACGACCTTGCCGTTCTGCACGGCGAGCCAGGTCCAGCCCGAGCCGAACTGCGTGATGCCGCCCTGGATGAAGTCCTCCTTGGCCTTGTCGACCGAGCCGAAGCCGTCGACCAGCGCCTTCTCCAGGCCGCCCGGGATCTTGCCGCCGCCATTCGGCTTCATCCACTTCCAGAAGTGGATGTGATTGTAGTGCTGGCCGGCGTTGTTGAAGATGCCCGCATTCTTGCCGTAGGAGCCCTTCACGACGTCCTCGAGGCTCTTGCCTTCGAACTCGGTGCCCTTGATCAGGTTGTTGCCGTTGGTGACATAGGCCTGATGGTGCTTGTCGTGGTGATACTCGAGCGTTTCCTTCGACATATAGGGCTGCAGCGCATCGTAGGCGTAGGGAAGATCGTCGAGTGTGAAGGCCATGACACCGTCTCCTGATGGGGGCCGGCCGCGCCATGATCGTGGGCGGACGGTCTGATACGAACCAACAACCCTCACATAGGCCCACCGTTCCTTCGCGGCAATTGCCCGAATGCCATGGCGTGGTGTAGTTGCGGGAATCTGACGGCTCGCCTTGGATAGGTCGTTTTTTGGCGGCTCAACGGGTGCCGGGAGCGGACGATACGTCCGCGCGGGGTGAAAGGACGAACCATGGCCCTCATTCTGAAGGTGGTGGCCGCCGTGCTGACTGCGATCGGAGCGGCGACGCTCTACTGGGGCACCAGCCCCTCGCTGCTTAGCCTCGGCAATACGGTGATGATCGTCGGCTCTGTCATCGGCGCCGGCGGAATCGTCCTCTTCGGCCTCGCCGCCGTTCTGGGGCAGTTGCAGGTTCTCGGCGCCAAGCTCGACGGCCTGCAGGGCATGGCGGTCGGGCCGGCCGATGTCCCGGCGCCGGCGGCCGTGGCTGAACCTCTTCATGGCGAACCCTTTGGCGCCGGAACGCTTCACGCCGAACCAATGCACTCCGGGCCGCACGCGCCGATCGCCGCTCCCCTGGTCGAGCCGGATCTGCGTCCTGCGCCCGAGCCGGTGCTGGCTCCGCTGCCCACCCAGGGCCCGGAACCCGCTGCTGCGGTGCCACCGACCCGGCGCTCCTTCGGACTGCCGCCGCTGGCGACGCAGGCGCCTGTCGCTGCGGGTGCCGCCGTCGCGGGTCTTGCCGCCGGCACTTTCGCCGCCACGGCGGCGCCGGGGCTGTCGGCGGACAAGACGGCCGACCGCGCTCCCCCGGTCGAGCCCGTTGCTGCCCTCGAGCCGCCGGCCGTGACACCTGTCATGCCCGCCATCGTCACGCCGGAAGCCGAGCGAGAGAAGGACGCCGAACGCGACAAGGACCGGGAGCGCGAGAAGGACGTGGAGCGCGCCGAGGACATCTTCGGAGATGCCAAGGACGTGGCCCCCGAGGACTTCAAGGCCATGCACGCATCGCCCGAACTCGACCATGCGGTCGAGGACCTGAAGGATGAGGTCAGGGCCGCCGAGGTCGATCTCGCTGCGTCGCAGGAGCAAGCCGGCGATGATGGCGGCGACGGACCGGTCGATCACCTCGCCTCGCTGGAGCGACTGCTGCTTGGCGCATCGGAAGGCGATGCCCGCGCCCCTGCCGAGCCCGCGCCGCTGGAGCGCGAGCACGTCAGTTCAGAGGAGCTTGAGCCGAAGTTCACCGACGCCGAACCGCTTGAGCCCGAGCCGGCAGAGCCCGAGACGGTGAAGACCGCGACGTCGGAGCCCGTGGCCACGCCGCCGGGTCTCGACACCGACGACTTCATGGCGCGCCTGCGCGAGACCATCTCACGGCCGGTCGCTCCCCCTGCGCCGCTGCCCAACTTCCCCGCTGAATTGCCGAACGCGGGGTTCCGGCCCGAGCCGCCCGCCGCCGAGCCAGCGCCGCCGATGTCCATCGAGGAGGAACTGGAGCGCGCGCTGAAGGCCTCGCTTGAGGCGCCGCAGCCGGATCCGGTGAAGCCGGTCTATGTCGAACCGCCGAAGCCGGCCGAAGCCGCGCCCTTCCTGCGCCCCGTTCCGCCCGAGCCGCAGAAGGCCCCGGCCTATGCCCCGGAGCCGGTCGCGGACAGGGAGCCGGACAGGCGCGATGATCCGATGGCGGCTCTCGCCCGCGACTTCCCGGAGCTTAACGACATCCTGAGCCCGAAGAAGCCCGCCGCCGATCCCGCCGGCTCGCTCATTGACGACCTGAAGGACATCTTCGAGCCGGTCGCAAGACCCGGTGGCCGCCAGGAGCCCACGTTCGCCGCCCCCGCCTTCGCCGAGCCTGCGCCGCCGCCCTCAATGCCGAAACCGCCGCTGCTGCGCGAGGGCGTCATCGCCACCATTCCGTTCCGGCTCTACGGCGACGGAACGATCGAGGCGGATCTTCCCGAGGGAACCACCCAGTTCGCCTCGCTCAAGGACTTCCGCGCCCACGTCGGCGGCTGAGGTCGGCCATTGACGGGCGGCCCGGCGCACCGCCGGGCCTACCCTTCGACGCTTTGCCCGGCCTCAGACCCGCAGGCCTTCCGCCGCATAGGCGAAGTAGAGATCGCGCGCCTTGCGGCCGATCGGCCCCGGCTGCAGGGCCCGGTCGTCGATCTTCGTCACCGGCATCACCTTGGAATAGTTGCCGGAGGTGAAGATCTCGTCGGCCGCCCCGAAGTCGGAATAGCGCAGGCTCTGCTCGACCACGGGGACGCCGGCCTGCTTCAGCAGGGCGATGGTGCGCTGGCGGGTGATGCCGTTCAGGAAGGTGCCGTTCGGGATCGGCGTATAGACCACGCCGTCCTTGACCATGAAGATGTTCGACGTCGCGGTCTCGGCGACGTTGCCGACCATGTCCATCACCAGGCAGTTGTCGAAACCGCGGGATTTCGCCTCGCGCAGCGCCCGGCCGTTGTTGGGATAGAGGCAGCCGGCCTTGGAATCGGTCGGGGCGTTCTCGATGGTCGGGCGGCGGAACTTGGACAGGGTGATCGACATGCCGGTGGGCGCGCCCATCGGCGCCTCGTAGATGCACAGGCAGAAGCGGGTGGATTCGGGATCGGGCAGGATGGCGCTCGGCCCGTCGGTCTCGGCCCAGTACATCGGCTTCACGTAGAGCGGCGTCTTGCCGTCAAATTTGCGGGCGCCGTCGCGGGCGAGCCCGACGATGTCCTCGGCCGCCATGGTGGCCTTGAGCCCCAACGCCACGGCCGAGCGGTTCACCCGCGCCGCGTGCATGTCCATGTCGGGCATCAGCCCGTCGAAGACGCGCGCGCCATCGAAGACCGAGGAGCCGAGCCAGAAGGCGTGGCTGCGGGGGCCGGTCAGCGGCGGATTGCCCT
>CAZEZD010000254.1:0-4735 GCA_964516115.1 uncultured Hyphomicrobiales bacterium | reverse complement strand
GCCCCTCGGACTGCGACGTCGCCTTCCACGCCTCGGCGACCTCGGCCGGCCTTGCCTGTGCGCTCGCCTGCTGCGGCGACGAGGCAACGGTTGTGGAACTGTCCTGGTTCGGCGATCAGGACCCCTCTGTACCGCTCGGCGCCGGCTTCCACTCGAAGCGCCTGAAGCTGATCTCCTCGCAGGTCGGCATGGTCGCGACATCCAGGCGGCCGCGCTGGACGTACCAAAGACGTCTGGAAAAAGCCGTCGGCCTGCTGGCCGATGACCGTCTCGACCAGCTCATCACGGCCGAGGTCGCCTTCGACGACCTGCCGGCAGCCCTGCCCCGCATCCTCGAACCCGGCGCGCATGGCCTCATGACCGCCGTGAAGTACTGATCAGGAGAGGCCCATGTATTCCGTCGAAGTCCGCGACCGCATAATGATCGCCCATTCCCTGCCCGATCCCTTCTTCGGGCCGGCGCAGGGCAAGCACGGCGCGAGCTTCGTCATCGATGTCGCCTTCTTCCGCGAGACGCTCACCCCCCAGAATGTCGTCGTCGACATCGGCGCGGCGCTGGACGTGCTCGGAAAGACGCTGAAGCGCCTCGCCTATCAGGATCTCGACACGCTCCCCGAATTCGCCGGAAAGCTGACGACCACCGAGTTTCTCTGCAAGTATGTCTTCGACCGCATGGCGGAGGCCGCCGCCTCCGGCGCCCTTGGCGCCGACGCATCCGGGCTGGCGAAGATCCGCGTCACCCTTCACGAGCACGATCTCGCCCGCGCCACCTTCGAGGCGGCCCTCCCAGGTACGGCCTGACCGTGGCGGACGGCGGGCCCTCCTCATGAACCGGGCGGTGTTCGCCATTCCCGGGGATCTCACGACCCCGACAGGCGGCTATCGCTATGACCGCGAGGTGCTGGCGCGGGCCGGCTCGGCGGGCATCGCGCTCATGCATCTCGCCCTGCCCGGCGCCTATCCCTACCCCGCGCCCGACGATCTCCTCAGGGCCGCCGGCACGCTCGTATCGCTCCCTGCCGACGACGTGCTGCTGGTCGACGGCCTCGCCTATGGCGCCCTGCCGGAGAGCATCTGCCTGTCCGTCAAGGCCCCGATCGTGGCGCTGGTCCATCATCCTCTCGCGTTGGAGAGTGGCCTTTCGCCCGAGGCCGCCGCCCGCTTCCGCACCAGCGAGAGGGCGGCGCTCGCCCATGCCCGGTGGGTCATCGTCACCAGCAGCTCGACGGCCCGCATTCTCCGCGAGGACTATGACGTGCCGGCCGACCGCATCACGGTCGCCGAGCCGGGCACCGACCCTGTTCCGCGCGCGCGCGGGTCAGGTGAGTCCGTGCCCGTCATCCTCGCGGTCGGGGCGCTGTCGCAGCGCAAGGGCTATGACGTGCTCGTCGAGGCCCTGGCAAGGCTCGGAGGCGAGACCTGGCGCCTCGTCATCGCGGGCGCGACGGATCGCAATCCCGAGACCCATGCGGCCCTGCGCGCCGCCATCGCCCGCCACGGCATCGAACGCCGCGTCACTGTGGCCGGCGCGGTCAGCGATGACGAACTGCACCGTCTTTATGACGGAGCCGACATCTTTGTCATGCCCTCCCTCTACGAAGGCTACGGCATGGTGCTGGCCGAGGCCATGGCTCGTGGCCTTCCCATCGTCACCACCACCGGTGGCGCGGCCGCCGAGACGGTTCCCGAGGGTGCCGCCATCAAGGTGGCGCCCGGCGACCCGGCCGGCCTCGCCGCAGGCCTGTCGCGCCTGATCGGCAATCCAGGTCTCAGGGCAGAACTCGCCCATCGCGCCTTCGTCGCAGGCCAAGCCCTGCCCGGCTGGGACGATACGGCCCGCATCGTCGCCGGCGTGCTGGCGCGGGCCGGCTCAGCCCAGACGCCGTCCGCCTGCGAGCAAGGATCCGTCCCATGAGCTTTTCTCCCGAATGGCTGGGGCTACGCGAGCCGGCCGATCATGCGGCCCGCTCGGACAGCCTGCTGGCGCAGGTCCGCAGTCATTTCGACGGCAGGGACAACATCAGCGTCGTCGATCTCGGCTGCGGGGCGGGCTCCAACCTGCGCCGAACCTTCGCCGCTCTGCCCGACCGCCAGAACTGGCGACTGGTCGACTACGACCCGAAACTGCTGGCCGCCGCGCGCAAGCGGCTTGCCGCCTGGGCCGACGTTGCGGCGCCTGACGGTGAAGGCCTCGTGATCGAGAAGGACGGCAAGGCGATCGCCGTCGCCTTCCACAAGGCCGACCTCAACCTCGCCCTCGACACCGCCCTTCCCGTCGATGCGGACCTCGTCACCGCAGCCGCCCTCTTCGACCTGGTCTCGCCCGCCTGGATCAACCGCTTCGTCGGTATCCTCGCACGACGCCGCCTGCCGCTCTACACGGTGCTGACCTATGACGGCACCGAGCGCTGGGAGCCGCCGCATCCCGCCGATGGCGCCATGCTCGCGGCTTTCCACGCCCATCAGGGGACGGACAAGGGCTTCGGCCCGGCCGCCGGCCCGCAGGCCACGGACCTGATGGCAAGCGCCTTCGTCGCCGCCGGCTATGATGTTCGGCGCGCCCCGAGCCCTTGGCGCCTCGGTGCGGACTTCGCCGTTCTCGCTCGCGAACTGGTCACGGGATTTGCGGCGGCCGTTCGTGAGACGGGCCAAGTGCCCGAGACCGTGATCGACGCCTGGCTCGACGCCCGCCTTGCCAGCGTCACCTGCGAGGTCGGTCACGAGGATCTTTTCGCCGTTCCGCGCTGACCCCGGACAAGCAGAAGCCCCGGTGCATGGCCGGGGCTTCGCCTGGAGGTCTTGGAGGGTCGTGGAGGTCTGGCAGGCAGGCGTTGCGATCACTCGCAGACGCGAATGGTGCGGCGCTCCGGTCCGTAGGGGCCATCGACCCAGCGGCGGGTCAGGTAGCACTCGGAGGCGTAGGCGCGGGACTGGCTGGCGGCGATGGCGCCGCCGACGATGAGGCCGGTGGCGAGGGCGCCGACGCCGAAGCCGATGTGGCGGCGATGCCAGGGGCCGGCTTCGGCCTGCGAGGAGACGCCGACCGACAGGGTGGCGACGGCGAGGGCAGCGATGGCGAGGGTCTTGAAGCGGTTCATGGCGGGGTCCCCTTGGGTTCTCGTGGGGCTCCAGCGCCCCTGATATCCATGGGTCGCACCGATCCTGAAAAAGGTTCGGGCCCGCCGCGAAATTTTTCGCGGACGGGCCCGAAACCTCGATCGGAATGGACGGGGCTATTCGGCCGCCTCGCCCGACCGCCGCTTCGCGGCGTCCTCGACTGCCTGCTCGGCGGCGTCGAGCGTCTTCAGCGCATCCGGATGGGGCATGGACATGATGTTATAGCCGGAATCGACGTGGTGAACCTCGCCGGTCACACCTCCCGACAGGTCGGACAGGAGATACAGCGCCGAGCCGCCGATATCGTCGAGCGACACATTGCGGCGCAGTGGCGCATGGCGCTTCTGGAAGTTGAACATGAGTCGCGCATCCGCGATGCCGGCGCCTGCCAGCGTGCGCACCGGCCCTGGCGACAGGGCGTTCACGCGGATGCCGAGCGGGCCATAGTCGGCCGCGAGGTAACGCACCGAGGCCTCGAGCGCCGCCTTGGCAACGCCCATGACGTTGTAGTTCGGCATGACCCGCGTCGAGCCGCCATAGGTCAGCGTGAGCAGGGTGCCGCCGGGCTGCATCAGGGCCGCGGCGCGCTTGGTGATCTCGGTGAAGGAAAAGCAGGAGATGACCATCGTCCGCGAGAAGTTGTCGCGGGTCGTGTCGGCGTAGCGGCCCTTGAGCTCGTTCTTGTCGGAGAAGCCGATGGCGTGGACGACGAAGTCGAGCCCACCCCAGGCCTCCGCGAGACGGGCGAAGGTCGCATCGACGCTGGCGATGTCCTCGACGTCGCAGGGGATGACGAGCGGCGTGCCGAGGCTCTCGGCCAGCGGCCTCACGCGCTTGCCGAGCGCCTCGCCCTGATAGGTGAAGGCGAGTTCCGCGCCGTGGGCGGCGAGCGTGCGGGCGATGCCCCAGGCGATGGAATGGTCGTTGGCCACTCCCATGATCAGGCCGCGGCGGCCCTTCATCAATGCGGTCACGCGCGAACTCCTCGCTGTACTTTCGGCACGCGGGTCGCGGCTGACGACCCGGAGATGGGGATGCGCAAACCGGTCGGTCCACATGGGCGTTCACTGCGAGGTGACGAACCTGCGACCCTTGCCATTCTTCTGCGACTGCCCGGTGACGGGATCACCTCACGCATCGACATGCTTGAGGACGATGGTGGCGTTGGTGCCGCCGAAGCCGAAGGAATTCGACACGACGCAGCCGAGTTTGGCGTCGTCGATGCGCTTGCGGACGATCGGCATGTCGGAGAGCTCCGGATCGAGCTCCTCGATATGGGCGCTCTCGCAGATGAAGCCGTTGTTCATCATCAAGAGCGAGTAGATCGCCTCCTGAACGCCGGTGGCGCCCAGCGAATGGCCGGTGAGCGACTTGGTCGCCGAGATCGGCGGGCTCTTGTCGGCGCCGCCGAAGACCTCGCGGATGGCCTCGATCTCCTTGAGATCGCCGACCGGAGTCGAGGTGCCGTGCGGGTTGATGTAGTCGACCTTCGGACCGACGCCCTGAAGCGCCATCTTCATGCAGCGCACCGCGCCCTCGCCCGAGGGCGCCACCATGTCGTAGCCGTCGGAGGTCGCGCCATAGCCGGCGATTTCGGCATAGATCTTCGCGCCGCGCG
>CAZEZD010000253.1:0-4754 GCA_964516115.1 uncultured Hyphomicrobiales bacterium | reverse complement strand
GGTCGATCAGCTTCACCACCGAATAGATCGGCAGGATCATGAAGGGCAGGAAGACATTGGCCGCGCCCATGACGAGGCCCGTCTCGGTGAAAAGCAGCCGCTGCGGTTCGCTCCAGATGCCGGTGCCGACGAGGAACTGGGAAACGACGCCGTCGCGCCTCAGCACGATCTGCCAGGCAAAGGCCTTGACCACGACGCCGATAGAGAGCGGCAGGACGATCGCCACCAGGAGCGCCACCTGCATCAGGCCCTTGGCGCGCGCCATGGCGATGGCGACGGGGAAGCCGATGAGCAGGCAGACGAGGGTCGTCATCAGCGCGATGCGCAGCGTGTTCCAGATGACGCGCCAGGAATAGGGATCGGCAAAGAACTGGACGAAGAGTTGGAGCGTGAAGCCCTCGGGCCCGGTGACGCTGCGCGCCAGCAGGAAGACCAGCGGCAGCGCATAGACGAGGCCGAGATAGGCGACGGCGGGTGCCGCCAGCCAGCCGATGGGGTCCTTCTGCGCCGACGCGCTCATGCCACCCTGTCCGGCATCGGATAGAGCAGCGTGTCCGCGACGCGCCAGGACAGCGCGAGTTCGGCGCCGGGCGCGATTCCTGCCGGAATGCCCGCGACGCTCTCGATCTGGATCGGTAGATCGGGCGGCGCATCGAAGTGCGCCTGCACGCGCGAGCCCTGGAAGACGACGTCGGTCAGCCTCGCCCTGATGGTGTTCTCGGCCGTGTTCTCGCCGAAGGCCATCAGCTCCGGCCTGACAGCGACGAGCACCGGGCTGCCGGTCACGAAGCGGCCGGGCGCGCGCACCCGGCCATAGGGGGTGTCCACCGCCACCTCGCCGTCGCCGGTCGTCTCGGCGACTTTGCCGGCGATGCGGGTGGACAGGCCGACGAACTCGAGGGCGAAGGGCGTCGCCGGCTTCTTGTAGATGGTGTCGGGGTCGGCGAGTTGCTCGATGCGCCCCCGGTTCATGACCGCGATGCGGTCCGACATCATCAGCGCTTCGTCCTGGTCATGGGTGACGAAGATCGCCGTGGTGCCGACCTCGCGCAGCAGGCGTTTGAGCTCGATCTGCATGGTCTCGCGCAGCTTTCGGTCGAGCGCCGAGAAGGGCTCGTCGAGCAGCATGAGCTTCGGTTTGACCGCAAGCGCGCGGGCCACAGCCACGCGCTGCTGCTGGCCACCGGACAGCGCGCGCACCGAGCGGTCGGCGAAGGCGCCCATATGGGCGAGGTCGAGATAACGGGCGACGGTGGTCCTGATCTCGTCCTTGGACGCTCCGCGCGCCGCGAGCCCGAAGGCGACGTTCTCGGCGACCGTCAGGTGCGGGAACAGCGCGTAGCTCTGGAACACGACCCCGACGCCGCGGTGATGCGGCGGCTTCGTCGAGATGTCCTCGCCGTCAAGGACGATGGCGCCGGAATCGGCTGCCAGCAGCCCGGCGACGATGCGCAGCAACGTCGTCTTGCCGCAGCCGGACGGGCCGAGCAGCGAGACGAACTCGCCCGGCGCGACGCCGAGGTCGACGCCGTCGAGTACCATGGTCCCGCCGAAGGACTTGGCGGCGCGGCGCACATCGAGAAATGCGGGGGTCTCTGCCATGGGTGCACCGGACAGGCGGCGCCGGAGCGCCGCCCGCCGTTCAGGGTCACATCGACATCTCGCGGTCCCAGCGCTTCACCCAGTCGTTGCGGTTCTCCGCGACGAAGGCCCAGTCGAGGGTGTGGATGGCGACGTCGGTGGGCATGCCGGGCGGTGGCGGCACGTCGACATTGGTCGGCAGCGCGAAGGTCGGCGGCGCGATCTTCGCCTGGATCTCCGCGCCGAGCAGTTCGTTGACGTAGGCGAAGGCGAGATCCTGGTGCGGACCGCCCTTCACCACCGCGATGCCCGACGGCACCGGGAAGATGCCCTCCTTCGGAGCGGCGAGGCCCAGTGGCGCGCCGTCGAGGCGGCGCTGCAGGGCGAAGGAGGACAAGGCTCCGACGATCATGTGCGCCTCGCCCTGCTCGAGGAGCGAGAAGGCCTGCGGCATCTGGTTGTAAACGGTGAGCAGGTTGGGCTTCAGCGAGATGAGCTTCTTGAAGCCGGATTCGGTATCGCGCGTCGCCTCGGGCATCGGCTTGCCTGTGGCCAGGTGCGAGGCCATGAACAGGTTCGGCAGGCCTTCCGTGTTCTGCAGCGAAGGGATGATGATACGTCCCTTGTACTTCGGGTCATAGGCCTCGGCCCAGGAGGTCGGTGGCGTCTTGATGACGTTGGTGTTGTAGGCGATGCCCTGCCAGGGCTGAAGATAGTTCGCCCACTGGCCGTCCATGTGAACCGTGCCCGGCTTCAGCTTGGCGAGGTTCGACGCCTTGGCGGCGGTGATCGGCTCGAGCAGGCCCTCGCGCACGGCCAGGATCATCACCGGATCGTCCATCTGCACGACGGACAGATAGGGCCGGTCCTTGTTCTTCTGCATCTTCTCGAGATTCACCAGCGAGCGGGTGCCCTCGAAGGTCAGCTTGGCGTTGTACTTCCGCTCGAACAGCGGCGCGACGTGCGTCTCGACCCACGCCTTGTGGCTGGCGGCGCCGCCCACCACGATCTCGCGCGCCTGGGCGCGCAGGACGGACGGGGCGCCGAGCGTCGCCGCCGCGCCTGCGCCAAGGCCTGCGAGCAGACTGCGCCGGTCGATGCCGTCACGGATGATGCCTGCCATGATGAACTCCTCTCGCCTGGTCGCGGCCGCTACCGGGCACGCGCTGTTGTCGGAAGAGGGTTCAGCAAGAGCCGTGCCGCCCGCAGACCGGCGATCAATGGTTCGGCATCATCAATTCTGCCTAATTCTTAGGCTGCCGTCTGGCGCGCCTTGGGGCAGCTTTGCCGGGGAAGTGAAACCGCTGATCAGACAGCTCCGGCGAGTTCGGCCTCGATTGCGGCCGCCAGTCGCAACAGGTCCCTGTCACGCCCCCGCGGCATGACGACCTGCAGGCCGAGCGGCAGACCGGCGCCGTCGGAACCGCAGGGGATCGAGATCGCCGGCTGACGGGTATGGTTGAACAGCGGCGTGAACACGGCATGGCCGCGCGGACCGACGGGAACACCCGCGATGGTCGCCGGTCCGAGTTGCTCGACAGGCCAGGCCGCACAGGGGGTCGTCGGCCCGATTGCCGCCAACAAGCTGTTGTCCGAGAAGAACTTTGCGCCGGTGATGGCAACCTGTTCGGACAAGAGAAGCGCCTTCGCAACGTCGATTCCCGCAAGGCCCAGACCCGCAGCGATCTGCGCACCGAGATCGGGATCGATTAATCCCGGCTCCAGCGTCCAGGCCTCGCCGTGGAGAGCAGCGAGGCCGCTCTGCTGGATCGCACCGAGACCGGCTTCCGCCGCCCCGGCCGGCCATGCGGGGTCGCAAGCGACCATCGAAAACCCGGCTTGTTCCAGGTGCATGGCACACCGGGCGATCGCCGTGGCGACGTCCGGCTCCACGGGGACGTCGAGGCCCCATTTTGGACTGTATGCAATACGCATTCGATGAGGCTCCTCCCCGCTGTCGGGCAGCAGAAGCGCGGAATGCGGGTCGGTTCGGCTCGGCCCCGCCATGACCTCGAAGGCAAGCGCAGCATCCGCCACCGTCCGGGTGATCGGACAGATGCAGGAGATGCCGAAGAAGGGCTCCTCGAAGCCGGGACCATAGGGAATGACGCCGAAGGAGGGCTTGAAGCCGACGAGGCCGGTATGGGCAGGCGGGCGTCGGCTGGAACCGCCCGCATCGGTGCCGATGGCGAACGGCACCATGCCGCTGGCCACCGCTGCCACAGGCCCGCCCGAGGAGCCGCCGGGCGTCATCGCGGTGTTCCACGGGTTTCGGGTCGCCCCGTGCAGCAGGTTGGTCGTCTGCCCCTTGGCGGCGAATTCCGAGGAATTGGCGATGCCGACGACCACCGCCCCCGCCGCCACCAGCCTCGCCACGGCCTCCGCATCCTCGGGCGCGATGAAGTCGCGGAAGAGGTTCGACCCCTGCGTGATCGGCCGACCCTTGACCCAGATATTGTCCTTGATGGCCACGGGCACGCCGGCCAGCGGCAGCCGCTCCCCCGCCGCGACGCGTGCATCGACAGCCGCGGCGCGCCGGGCGACGTCCGCCGCATCCACGGACGTGAACGCGTTGATCTGCCCGTCCAGCGCCTGAATGCGCGCCAGAGCCCTCCCGGCCTCGGCCGTCGCGGTGCTTCTGCCCGCGTTCACGGCAGCCGCGATCCGGGCGAGCGAGGGCCAGAAGGCGAAGGCCTCTTTCATGTCGAGCGGCATGGCGAACCTCCTGCGGAACTGGCTCGCGCCAGCCAAGCAAGAGGCGCGCCGTCCTTGCAAGCGGTTGGCGGGCCCTCATCGCGCGACGTCGGCTTGGCACGGGCGTTGCAGGTTCGACCGGGCACACCGACCAGGAAAGTTTCGTCCGCCGATGACCATCGCCGCCCCCGCCCGGCTTGCCGCCCAGCCGCTCACGCTGGACGGGATCACGCACAGCTATGGCGCGGGGCTCGCGGTCGACAACGTCACGCTCGAGGTGAAAGGCGGCGAGCTCGTCGCCCTCCTCGGACCGTCGGGCTGCGGCAAGACAACCCTGCTCAGGATCGTTGCCGGGTTCATTCAGCAGACCAACGGCAAGGTGATCATCGGCGACCGGTCTATCGACGAGCTTCCGCCGAACCGTCGCGAGATCGGCATCGTCTTCCAGAACTACGCGCTCTTCCCGCACATGACGGTGG
>CAZEZD010000252.1:0-4755 GCA_964516115.1 uncultured Hyphomicrobiales bacterium | reverse complement strand
AATGAGCATACCCCAAAAGGGTATCGAGGGTTCGAATCCCTCCGTCTCCGCCACTCCGCCACTCCACCCGCCGCCCCGCCGCCAGCCTATCGCGCCTTGCCGTTGGGCGATCGGTGAACATGGATGAACTGGTCGAGCATCTCGCCGGCCGTATGCCGGTCGGCCCTGGAGACGCCCACCTGATGGCGACGCGGGAACACCTCGGCCTCTTCCAGCTGGGTGTCGAGATAGCCGTGTCGGGTCGCCCAGTCGTGGAAGGCGAGCCGGAGCGCATCGAAACGGGAAATGCCCGGATGCTGTTCGGCGATGAAGATGTCGAGCGCCCTCAAGAGATCCTGCGAAAGAAACTTGTCGACCATGATGCCATCCTCGTGGCCATTGTGACGCGTCTCAAACGCGGTATTTTTGGCATCGGTTCCCGGCCCGAAGTCGAGAATTTATGACCTCTACGCTGCCTCGCCACATTTGAGGGCGATTGTCGCCAGCGACGGGATCAACCGAGCCGACCTTCGGCCCCACCTGCCGACTTGCGTCCGCTCGGAAGGCGATCATCAGGTCGCACAGTGTGGCGAGCAAGTTGCGGCCGCCGATGACGGATCCCTGAACGCGGGCGATGAGCCGGCGGACGCCGCGGCGGAAGGGGATTTCTAACCTAGCACGTCATTTGACACATTGACCGCGGCCGCGACGCCCTATCGATTACCTCCACCGTTTTCCCCCCGGGGTCCGAATGCTTGCAGCCGCCACGCCATTGCCGAAAATCCGCGCCGCCCTTGCCGTCAACTCACTCGTCCTCGGCCTGTTGATCCTGGCGTCCGCGGCGTTGTTCGCCATGTGGGCGAACTGGCAGGCGGCGCAGTCGGCGGACTGGGCCATCCATTCGCTCCAGGTTCGCGAGCGGTCCGAACAGGTGCTCCGGCGCACCCGCGAGGCGCAGTCCGGCATCCGGGCCTTCGCGGCGACCGGGAACCGCGAGTTCATGCAGTTGCTCGACGGGGCCGAGGATCAGGTACTCAGCAACCTGGCGCAATTGCAGGCGCTGGTGGCGGAAAGGGCGTCCCAGGTCCGGCTGGTGGAGCAGGCGCGCCCGGTCCTGCTGCGCGTCTTGGAGCAGTCGAAGGAGATCGCGCGACTGACCCAGGCCGGAGACACGACGGCGGCCATCGCGATCATCGCCGACGGCCGGGGCAAGGGCATGATGGACGAGGCGACGCGCCTCATGGAGCAGATCAAGTTCACCGAGCAGACGCTGCTGGACGAGCGCCTCGACTGGGCCCGGCTGACGCGGGTCGGCAGCCTCGTTGCGATGCTCCTGATCATCGGCGTGCTCGTCGCCGTCGGCAGCCGGCAGATTGTCAACGCGCTCGGGGAGGCGAAGCTGCTCGCCGCCGACAATGCCTCCCTTGAAGCCCTGATCGATCAACGCACCGAGGATCTTCAACGCGAGAAGCTGCGTGTCGAGGCCCTGCTGCGCGACGTCAACCACCGCGTCGGCAACAATCTTGCGATGGTGTCATCGCTGCTCAACATGCAGAGCCGCGCCGAGAGCAGCGAGGACGTGAAGCGGGCGCTCGCCAATGCGCGCGAGCGAATCCACGCCATCGCTGCCGGTCAGCGGCGGATGCGGCTCAACATCGAGACCGATGAGGTCGAGGCCCGCCCCTATCTCGAGGAGGCCATCACGGCCATCCGCGAGACACAGCCTACCCCGAAGATCGCGGTCGAGCTCGACATGCCGGACATGGTCGTCTCGGGGAGGGACGCCCTCAGCTATGTCGTGCTGATCAACGAACTCGTCACCAACGCTCTGAAGCACGCCTTCCCGGGCGATATCTCGGGTCGCGTGCGGGTCACCATGTCGCCGGCGACGGACGATGCGCCGCGGCGCCTGGTCATCGAGGATGACGGCGTGGGATTGGCCTCGGCGGAGGGCACGGTGCGGGGGATCGGCCAGGTCGTCGTCGAGAACCTCGTCCGTGGCCTGCGGGCGAAACTGACGGCCGGGCCGGCGCGCGATGACGCGGAGAGGCCCGGGCATCGCGTCGAGATTGCTTTCACCTCCGCCGAATGAGGGACGGACGCGAGCAGTTGACGGACCTGGTCCGTCAAACCGTTTTCGCCTTACTGGCCCTGAAGGGTTCTGTCCGGCAGCGCGTCGACGGCCTCGTCGACGCCGGAATCCTCACCAGTCACGCCGCGCTGCAGGACCTTCGTCGCTGCCCGATCCTTCTGGGCGGAATCGGTCGGGATCGGCGCCGTGTCCGGCGTCGCGGTCAGCCCGACATCATCGGGCTTCCGTCCGTCGGCCCGCGCCGCCTCGGCGAACGTCGTCAGCGCTTCCGGCCGCTGACCGTCGGTGTCACGATAGGCTGCGTCTCGCTTCGTGTCGCTCATGGCCTCGCTCCTCTGTCGTCCGGGAGAAACGCCGCGCGACCGTCCGGGTTCCGCGAGAGCCGGGCGGCGCGCCGCCAGCGACCGCCATCATGATCGCTGGCGGCGTCTGGTCAGTTGCCCCAGCGGCGCCAGCCGCGGCCGGGCGGCGGGCCACGACGCCGTCCACGGCCGGGCGAACCCCAGTCGCGACGCCTGCGCTGCCCGGGCGGAACCCAGCCGCGCCGACGGCGCTGTCCGGGCGGCCCCATGCCGTCAGGACCCCAGCCACGCCCCTGGGCGCTGGCGGGTGTCACGGCAATGACGGCCAGCACGGCTGCAAGACCCGCGAGCCAATGCCGTCTTCCCATCGTGTCGATCATGATCGTCGCTCCTGTCCTTGGTACATCCGACATCAACGCAGCTGAGGCGAAAAGGTTTCGCATCGTCCGACGGAAAGCGATGGTCGCCCCTCAGGATGCGGAGCGGGCGCCGAGCGTCGTCACCCAGATGATGCGGGCGACCTGCTGCGAGGGATTGTCGAACATGTGCGGCACGGTGGAGGGGAAGCGGAAGCTGTCGCCGGCCTCCAGCACGTGCGCCTCGTGGTCGAGCCAGAGACGCAGGCGGCCCGACAGCACATATCCGGCCTTCTCGCCGGTATGCTGGACGAAATCCGTCCCCGACGAGCCGCCGGGGTTGAGCGTCAGTTCGTAGAACTCCAGCTCGCCCTTCTCGACCGGGGTCAGCGCCTCCTTGACCACGCCGCTGGCGGTCAGCCGCAGAAGCCGGCGGTCGTTCTTGCGCACGATGTAGCGCGCCGGCGACACCGCCGCATGCTCCTCGAAGAAGTAGGAGATCGGCACGTCGAGGGCGATGCTGAGCAGCCGGAGGGTTCGCACAGATGGCGTGGCGAGCGCCCGTTCGACCTGGCTGATCATGCCCGTCGACAAGCCCGTCCGCTTCGCCACCTCCTGCATCGACAGGCCGGCGCGCTGGCGCATGACGCGGATCGTCTCGCCCAGGCGCTGGTCGCCGTCCGCATCCACCATGGACTCTGCAACCTCTGCCGTCCCGGTGCGTCCGGCGCTGCTGCGGCCACTCATGCTTGGATCTCCCGTCGTTCGCCCGCCGATCATTGCCACCTGCGCGTGGAGAGAAGATCTCCTGTGCGGGCAACCGAGCATCGCTTGCGACGCCATTGACAGCTCTGTTTAGCAGTGTTGAAGTTCTCTGCCGACAATTCAAGATCACTGAAGGCCGCGGATGGCAAATCCGCCGGGCGCCGGAACATTCCGGCGAACGGTACCGCCATGCCGTGCGCCAGGCCAAGGGGGACTGCACGATGGTCGACAAGACGAAGCATGGCGCATTCGGGCCGGCGAACGAGTTTGCCGCGCCGAGCCGCCGCACGCTGATGGTCCTCGGCGCGGGAGCCGCTGCCGGCATGGCCGCACCTGCCGCCGCGTTCGCCCAGGGCGCCCGCCCCTCCACGCCCCCGGACAGGCCGCGCGGCCAGATCGTCGCCGCCCTGTCGCAGGAGCCGACCGTCTTCAACCCGCTCATGCCCGGCATCGAGGTGGATCAGGCGGTCTGGTGGCAGCTCTTCTCGACGCTCTGGTACATCGACGCCGACGGCAATTTCGTCCCCGACCTCGCCCGCGAGATTCCCACCGTCGCCAATGGCGGCCTGTCCGCCGACGGCCTGACCTGGAAGATCAAGCTGCGCCCCGGCGTCAAATGGCATGACGGCACTGCCTTCACCGCCGACGACGTCAAGTACTCGCTGGAGCTGATCAACAATACGAACTTCCGGGTGCGCAACCGCGTCGGCCACAGCCTGGTCAAGGACATCAAGGTCGTCGCGCCGGACGAGATCCACTGGCGCATGGAGGCGCCCTACTCGCCCTACCTGTCGATCCTGTCGCTCACCTTCCTGGTGCCGAAGCACGTGCTGGAGAAGGCTGCGGACCCGAACGCCTCGCCGATGAACAACGCGCCGGTCGGCACCGGTCCGTTCCGCTGGGGCTCGCGCACGCCCGGCGACAACATCCTGCTGATGGCCAACACCGCCTATCACGGCAAGGGCCCCTACGTGGAGCGGCTGATCTTCAAGTACATTTCCGACCTGACCGTGCTCTACACCCAGTTCCGCACCGGACAGGTGGACTACACCGGCATCCAGGGCATCCTGCCGAACTTCGTAGCCGAGGCGAAGACCCTGCGCGACCGCACCGTCGTCGTCTCCTCGACCTCGTCGGTCGAGCACATCGCGCCCAACCTCGAGTTCGGGCCTCTCGCCGACCGGACGGTGCGCGAGGCGCTCTACATGGCGGTCAACAAGAAGGCGATCATCGACGCGCTGAACTACGGCCTGCCGACGCC